>NZ_JBQHWA010000032.1:0-34542 GCF_052064225.1 Blautia massiliensis (ex Liu et al. 2021)
TTCATCCTGTGTATTTTATTCAGTTTTCAATGTCACAGATGAAGGAAAGGGGCTAAATTTATGCCTAAAAATAAGGTTTTCGGACAGGTTGAGGGGGGAAAAAGATTTCATGAAAACAGACATGACACAGGGAAAACCGGTAAAAGTGCTCCTGGGATTTACGATCCCGGTATTGATTGGTAATGTATTTCAGCAGTTCTACAATATGGTAGATGCGGTGGTTGTAGGAAAATTTGTAGGAACAAAGGCACTGGCGGCAGTTGGCTCAACAGGAACTATCATCTTTTTGATCATAGGTTTTCTTCTGGGACTTACTGCCGGTTTTACCGTACTGACTGCACAGAAGTACGGTGCGGGAAAAATGGATGAGATGCGTCAGACCGTGGGAAATGCACTGATCCTGACAGCGCTGATCTCGGCAGTGATGACAGCAGTCAGCATGACAGGTATGCATGCACTTCTGAAATTTATGCATACGCCGGATGATATTTTCAAGGATGCATATGCTTACGTTATGATCATCTGCGGAGGGATTTTTGCCCAGGCATTATATAATATCCTGGCCAGTATCCTCCGTGCACTGGGAAACAGTAAGGTACCACTGTATTTTCTGATCTTATCTGCAATGCTGAATATTGTGCTTGACCTTGTATTTATCATCGTGTTTAAGCTGGGAGCGCCTGGAGCAGCCTGGGCTACCATTATTTCCCAGGGAGTTTCAGGAGTCTTATGTCTGGTATATATCTGGAAGTTTGTGCCGGAGCTCCGTATGAAAAAAGAAGACTGGTATTTCAGACGTAACCTCGCAGCCAAGCAGATCGGTGTGGGAATCCCAATGGGACTGCAGTATTCCATTACGGCGATTGGAACCATGATGGTACAGTCAGCCTTAAATATGCTTGGCTCTTATGCGGTGGCGGCGTTTACAGCAGGAAGTAAGATCGAGCAGATCTTCACCCAGGCATTTGTGGCACAGGGAACTGCCAGCGCTACCTACAATGCACAGAATATCGGAGCCGGAAAGCTTGAGAGAGTGCGGGAAGGCTTCCGGGCTTCGCATTTTATAGGAATTGTATATTCTGTTGTTGTTGGTAGTTTTCTGTTCTTTGCGGGAAAATATTTCGCATATCTGTTTATCTCAGATAACATTGAAGAAGTGCTTCCTATGGTAGCAATCTATGTAAAATGTGTGGCACTGTTTTTTATTCCTCTGTATTTTGTCAATGTACTGCGAAACGGGATCCAGGGAATGGGATATGGTCTTCTTCCTATGATGGCCGGTGTGGCTGAGCTTGCAGGAAGAGGGATCACCGCTACCATTGCAGCCGGAAAAAGCAGCTATATCGGTACCTGTCTTGCAAGTCCGGTGGCCTGGATCTTTGCGTCAGTGCTCCTTTGGGTAATGTATTTCTATGTTATGAAAGATATGGCGCGGAAGCTGTACGGTACAAATAAGTTATAAAAAAACCGTGAAATGAGATGCAATTTCCGGAAAGTATGATATAATGAAAAAGCTGGTGAGTAAGACCAGAAAGTATCAATGGAAAGATGCCTTTTTTGAGGGCATATGAACATAGAGGTGAATAAATATGAGCAACGATGAAAAGAGGGATATCGAGGACAGGATCAATGATGCCATGGCAAAGATCGTCAGTGATACTGCAGGAGAGCCTCAGCCTGAAAATAAAAATAACAGATCAGCTGCTCACAAGTCGGCAAGACCTTCGAAATCAGCAAGGCCAAGGAAGATCACCTACGTACCTATCGATGAATCTGAATTTGAACCTATTGTTATACCCGAAAAGAAAAAGCATAAGGCACTGAAGGTGACCGGAATGATCGCCGCCATGGTTTTGGTAGTGGCAGGCTGTGCATATGCAGGAGTATCTTATTATTACACAAGTCATTTCTTTGAGGGCACAACGATTAACGGGATCGACAGCTCCAACAGGACTGCATATGAGGTTGAGCAGGAGATCGCAAAAAAAATGGAAGGCTATTCCATCCAGGTAAAGGCCAGAGATCAGGAACCGCAGACTATAGAAGGAACGGATATCAGTTATCGTTATATATCCAGTGGTGAAGTTCTGAAGCTTTTGAAAGCGCAGAAGCCCTATGAATGGGTGAGAGGATTTTTTGAAAAGACGACTTACACAGCCAGTGAGCAGACAGCTTTTGACAAGTCAAAGCTGGAGTCAGAAGTGAAAGCACTGAACTGTGCCCAGAAAGAGAATCAGGTAGCACCGGAGAATGCGTACGTAAGCTTTAATGATTCCGAGTTTACGATCGTGCCGGAGACAGTGGGAAGTGAACTGAAGGTAAAAGAAGCCTATCAGATGATCAGTGATGCTATCAGCAGCAATGACGGGGAAGTAGATCTTGGCAGTAACCCGGATGCTTATGTGAAAGCAGATGTGACCAGCGACAGTGCAGATCTGCAGGCAACGGTGGATGCATATAATAACTTTGCGAGGGCAAGCATCACCTACACATTTGGAGATGAGACAGTAACACTTGATGGAAGCACCATCAAGAACTGGCTGCAGTTTGACGAAAAGGGCCAGCTGATCCAGGATGATGCATCCTTCAAACAGCATATCGTGGATTATGTGGCACAGCTTGCAGCGGATCATGATACAGTAGGTACAGAGCGACAGTTCCAGACAACAAGCGGAAGAACTGTTTCGGTTTCCGGTTCTGCATATGGCTGGAAGATCGATCAGGACGGAGAGGTGGCACAGCTTACCCAGGAAATCCAGTCCGGAGCTCAGACGACCAGAGAGCCGGTTTATTCCATGAGAGCCAATTCCTACGGTGTGAATGATCTGGGAAATACCTACATTGAAGTGGACCTTACAGAACAGTATATGTGGTATTATCAGGATGGAAATGTGATCTTTGAATCAGATATCGTATCCGGACTTGCAAGTGATCCGGAGAGAAAAACACCTCCTGGAATCTTCACCTTGTACTATAAGAAGAGCCCGGATGTGCTACGTGGCACCAAGAAACCAGACGGAACCTATTCCTATGAACAGCCGGTAACCTACTGGATGCCGTTTAACGGAGGCATTGGATTCCATGATGCAGACTGGCAGCCGTACTTTGGAGGCGACCGGTATCTAACCGGAGGTTCCCACGGCTGTATCAATATGCCGCCGGATAAAGCGGGAGAGCTTTACAACATTATCCAGTATAATGTTCCGATCGTCTGTTTCTATTGATCGGATCTGTAGTCAAAAAACAAACAGGAGCCAGCCGGTGATCCGGTGTGTGGCTCCTGTTCTTTAGCAGGAGGAAAATATTATGTTTGATCAGTCATTCAGCTTTATACTTACAATCGCAGCACTGGTAGTAGGATTTATGCTTTTTACCGGACACGGTTCCTTTTTTATGAAAGGCGGAAACACACAGGCCAGAGCCCAGAAGTATGATGAAAAAAAAATGGAAAAGGTTTCAGGAATCTGTCTGATACTTATCGGAGTGGCTACAGGAGTTGACGCATTCACCACAAGTGTAGCAGCAAAGATCGCCTATGTAGTAATTCTGTTTGTGATACTTGCGGTATTTCTGTTTGTACTCAGAACAAAATGTATCAAAAAATGATTAGAAGTATCAGAACTATCCTTTAGGTAAAAAAGCAGAACTCCCCGTGAAACGGTAACCTGTCTGATCAGGCTCCGGTATCCGCGGGGAGTTTTTCTGTCTGTATTTATTTTAATTTCGTTCGGCTGGTCTGCCGGAATGTCAGAGTAAAGATGATTCCCTTTACGATGGAAGTAAGGGAAAGTGCCCACCAGATACCATTAAGTCCCATTCCCGCATGAGTCAGCAGCATGGCAAGCGGGATTCTGGCCCCTGTCAGGATAATACTGATGATACTGCAGAGCTTGGTCATACCAAGGCCGGACAGTGCACCGATGGTCATCAGCTCAATGGACATGAAAGCCTCACAGAAGCCGATGATGATCAGGTAATTTACAGAAATCCCAAGGGATTCCGGATCATGGAAAAACAGTCCGGAGATCGGGCGTGGGAGCAGCACAAAGGCTGCAGTTATGATAAGGCCCCAGATTGTCAGGATACCAAAGGAAATACGGTAGCCCTGGCGGATGCGGTCGTATTTTTTTGCACCGAAATTCTGTGCGGTAAAAGCATTTAAGGCAGAGGCAAAGCCGTCCGCGGTGTTCCAGGAAACGGATTCGATCTGTCCGCCCACACGCTGGACAGCAATGGCAGCAGCACCGAAGGCGGAAACCATTCTGGTCAGTACCATGGAGATCATACAGTAGAGCATGCTCTGGATAGCGGTTGGAAAACCAATGCGGAAGATATTTTTATAAAATTTTCCCGGAAAACGTGAAAAAAGATGAAGTTCACGAAGTACATTTGTTTCCAGCCCGGAAGTAAAGATCCGGAAAACCAGCACTGCAAAAACCAGGAACTGTGCAGTTACTGTGGCAATGGCAGCACCTGCCGTTTCAAGCCGTGGAAAAGGTCCAATGCCAAGGATCAGGAGCGGATCCAGGAGCATATTTCCCACAAGTCCAAGAAAATTGGCCATCAGCGGAGACCTGGAATCTCCCTGGGCTGTAAAAAGTCCGGTGAGAGTCAGGTTCAGGAAGGAAAAAATGATCAGTCCGCAGGTGATCAGCATATAAGATCTGGCAGAAGAATATGCTTCCGGGTCTGTCAGATTAAAAAATCCGATCAGAGGATCAAGAAATATAATACTTGCTGCAGAAAATAAGAGACCGAACAGAATGGTCATCTGCAGGGCACTGGCCGCGTAGGAACGTGCCTCTTTATAATCCTTCCGGCCGCAGGACTGTGCTGTGTTTACCTGTCCGCCCATTCTCGGAAGGGCTACCAGTCCCTGGGAAAGCCACACATACATGCCGCCCACACCGACACCGGCAACTGCCTTGGAGCCCAGAAGCCCGATCCAGGCCATATCTGTGATATTATAGGCAGTTCCAAGAAGGGAAGATGCCATGATAGGAAGAGCAAGCTCTGAAAGCGTTTTCAGGATCGGACCGGAAGTAAGGTCTATGGATTTTGATTTTTTCATACTCATCTGCATATCTCCGTAAGGTCAAAAGGCCTGGTGATCCGGTAATCCGGTTTATCCACCTGACCGAAACCGTATTCAGCAAAGATAAAAGGAACTCCTGCTTTCCGGCAGGCATTAAAGTCTCCTATAGTATCACCGATATAAACCGGATCGGAAAGATTATTATCCTCGCGGATCTTCATGATATTTTCCGCTTTGGCCATGCCGGTGTCACCGGGACAGAGATGGCCCTTGAAATAGTGTCCGAAGCCTGTGGATTTCAGGAACACTTCAATATATCCGGCCTGGCAGTTACTGACGATAAAAAGAGGAAAACGGCTGGAAAGAATCTTCAGTGTTTTCTCAAGATCCGGATACAGCGGAGCACATTTGCGAAGCAGTGCCTCGTGCTCTGCCTGGCAGCAGCCGTCGATGATACGAAGCTGTTCTGCTTCCGGAAGCTCAGGGAAAAGAGCCTTTGCGATATCCGGCAGCAGCTGGCCGAAAAGCCCCATCAGTCGTTTGGCGCTTACGTCGGTATCCATGTGCTCCGTATGGATAAGGTAATCACTCCAGGCCTCAGCTACGATCCCGGTGGAATCCCAGAGCGTACCGTCAACATCAAAAATAATACTGTCCATCAGAAAAACCTCCCCAAAAAACTATGATATGTAAAAAAAGCAACCCTTTGTACTGGACATAGTACAAAACAAGTTACTGTTCACTCCGTTCTCAGCAATACGCTTCGCGATGCACAGAATTTATGCTAATCGCATAAATTCGCGCGGTATGTCTCGGGTTTTCTGTGGCCTTCGCTCACAAAAAACACCTCGCGGAATATTACCAGTGAACAGTAATCAAAACAATTCTATATGAGAAAAGAAAAAAAAGCAACTGCGCTTTTGAAGATTTTATGTTATAGTAAGGGTTACGAGGGAAAAACTATGAATTATAAGAATACGATCAGAGGTATATTCAAAGACAGGCCTAACCGTTTTATCGCTCATGTGCAGATCGGGGATCAGCTGGAAACGGTCCATGTGAAGAATACAGGCAGATGCCGGGAACTTCTTGTTCCGGAAGCAGAAGTGATCCTGGAAAAGAGTGATAATCCTGCCAGGAAAACGAAATACGATCTGATCAGTGTGAACAAGGAGGGCCGCTGGATCAATATGGATTCCCAGGCCCCAAATAAAGCAGCAGAAGAGTGGGTGGCGGCCGGAAATCTTTTTCCGGAGAAAGTGACTGTCAGGAGAGAAAAGACATACGGAAATTCCCGTTTTGACCTGTATGTGGAATCCGGGAAGCGAAAGGCTTTTATCGAGGTAAAAGGCGTCACTCTGGAAGAAAATAATATCGTGCGCTTTCCGGACGCACCTACAGAACGGGGGATCAAGCATCTCTGTGAGCTGATGCATGCAGCAGCTGACGGCTATGAGGCGTATCTTCTTCTGGTGATCCAGATGAAGGGTGTAAGGTATTTTGAACCAAATCGGGAGACACATCCGGAATTTGGAGAAACACTTAAGGCGGCAGCAGATGCCGGTGTTCACATCCTGGCCTATGACTGTGCTGTCACGGAAGATTCCATGAAGATCTGTGATCCGATACCGGTAAGATTATAGAAAGGAAACGATATGCCTGAAAACATTGCAGAACCCCTTCTGAAATGGTACGATAAAAACAAAAGGATCCTGCCCTGGAGAGATAAAGACAATGCCTATTATACCTGGGTATCTGAGATCATGCTCCAGCAGACCCGAGTGGAAGCTGTGAAACCTTATTTTCAGCGCTTTATCCAGGAACTTCCGGATGTAGCAGCCCTTGCGGCGGCACCGGAAGAGAGGATCATCAAGCTGTGGGAAGGCCTTGGCTATTACAGCCGTGTCCGCAACATGCAGAAAGCGGCTGTTCAGGTCATGGAAGAATATGGAGGCAGGATCCCTGAGGATTTTGAGACACTTCTCTCGTTAAAAGGAATAGGAAGATATACGGCAGGTGCCATTGCGTCCATTGCCTACGGAAAGAAAGTCCCTGCAGTAGATGGAAATGTGCTGCGGGTATACGCAAGACTCACCGAAAACCGTGGAGATATTATGAAACAGTCTGTACGGAAATCGGTGGAAAATGATCTTACAGAGCAGATGTCTGAGGACAGACCAGGGGATTTCAACCAGGCTATGATGGAGCTGGGAGCTGTAGTCTGTGTTCCAAACGGAGCAGCAAAGTGCGAAGAATGCCCGCTGGGTCATTTTTGCCTTGCCAGAAAGCATGGAACTGTAGAAGAACTTCCCGTAAAAGCACCGAAGAAAGCCCGCACCATAGAACAGCGAACGGTCCTTGTGATCCAGGACGGAGCAGGTACAGCGATTCGTAAACGTCCGGATACAGGACTTCTGGCAGGACTTTATGAGCTTCCAAATGTGGAAGGACATCTGACGGAGAAGGCGGCACTTGCCCGGGTAAAAGCCATGGGGCTGGAACCACTGCGGATCGAAGCACTGCCGGATGCGAAGCACATTTTTTCCCATATTGAATGGAGGATGTGTGCTTATCGTATCGCTGTATCCTCTCTGGAAGAAGCACCGCAGGGGGAGTTCCTGTTTGTGGATAAGAGAGAATCCGATAAAAAATATGCAATACCATCTGCGTTTCGCGCATACACCAGATATATGAAGGAGGAAAACTCATGAAACTTTTGAGCGTAGCAATACCATGCTATAATTCAGAGGCTTATATGTCAAAATGCATCAATTCCCTGCTGATCGGAGGAGAGGAAGTGGAGATCATCATTGTAGATGATGGCTCCAGTGACCGTACTGCCGAGATCGCAGATGATTATGCCGAGAAATATCCAACTATCGTAAAAGCCATACATCAGGAAAATGGCGGCCATGGACAGGCAGTCAACACAGGGATCAAAAACGCAACAGGACTTTATTTCAAGGTTGTGGACAGTGATGACTGGGTAAATCAGGACGCCTACTATGAGGTCCTGAAAACACTTTATGAACTGACACGTGGGGCTGAGACCGTGGATCTTCTCATCAGTAATTTCGTTTATGAGAAGCAGGGAGCTACCCGCAAAAAGGTCATGCAGTACAGACACTGTTTTCCGACAAACCAGATTTTCGGATGGGATGAGGTACGCCACATGAAAAAAGGCCAGTATCTCCTTATGCATTCCATGATATACCGTACAAAACTTCTCCATGACTGTGGAATGGAGCTTCCGAAGCATACGTTCTACGTAGATAACCTGTTTGCGTTTGAGCCGCTTCCCTATGTAAAAAATCTCTATTATCTGGATGTGAATTTTTATCGGTATTTTATTGGAAGAGATGATCAGTCTGTCAATGAGAAAGTGATGATCAAGCGTATCGATCAGCAGATCCGTGTAAACAAACTGATGGTGGACGCCTATCTGAAGGCTAATGTGAGCAACCGCAGACTTCGTGCTTATATGTTCAGCTATCTGGATATCATCACAACCGTTTCTTCGATCATGCTGGTAAGAGCTGCAACGCAGGAATGCCTGGATAAAAAACAGGAGCTGCAGGATTACATCAAAGATCAGAATATGGGACTGTACCGGAAGCTTCGGAGAAGTCTCTTCGGAAGGGTGTCCAATCTTCCCGGAAGAGGTGGAAGAAAGATGTTTGTGGCAGCCTATAAGATCTGTCAGAAGTTTTATGGATTTAATTAAAAAAAAGCCCCCAACGGGGCTTTTTTTTATAAATTCTGTTCCGGCTTCTTCTTACGCATATGGGATAGGGAGCGCTGTTCCTCGTAATCATCCACTCTCTGTGGATAGAACAGGAGATGTCCGAACAGTGCCAGTGTGGTGCCAAGACATACATCGATCACAGAATGCTGCTTGATAAACATGGTGGACATGATGATCAGAACAGAAAGGATCAGGGCTCCTCGCTGAAGCCATTTCCTGTCTTTCAGTGCCTGGCAGTGATGAATGGCAAAATAAACAGCCAGGGAATTAAATACATGGATACTTGGCAGGATGTTGGTGGGAGTATCTGTCCGATAGATCTCGGCCACCAGTCGTGTAAAGATGTTACTTCTGGGGAATACCGCAGGGCGGAGATACTGAACGTTCGGATAGATGTAGGAAACAACAAGGAAAACCGTCATTCCCATCATCAGGTTGAAGATCAGCTGGAAATATTCCTTTTTATTCTTATTGCGAAACAGGAAATACACAACCGTTATTACCACATATGGAAACCATAAAAGGTACGGAATAATAAAAATCTCGCAGAACGGGATTATATCATCAAAAACAGTATGTACAACATGGTAGGCTCGTACAGGCCGCTGCTCCAGATATCCAAACAGGATAAGATAGGCAACGAAATAGATCGCTATGATAAAACCATGCCTGTATTTTTTTATTTTACTCAACATTTTGCCGCTCCTTTTCTTGAGGTATGGCTGATGTCAGCCTTAAGCTTCTTTTTTGTTAAGTATCTACCTGCTACTATAACACAGGCATTATGATTTTTAAAGGTTTCTTTTCAATGGTCACAGAAAATTCACGCTGGATTCCGCCGGATTCTCCGTCTTTATGCACAGGAAGGGAATGGGCACTTGTAATATGTACGTTCCTGCACTGTAAAATATGTACACCGCGAATGCGGGTATGTTTTCCCCAGAGAGCGCTCGGCAGGCAGAACAGCATTTTCAGCTTGGAGATTCCTTCAATAACGATCACATCCAGTAAACCATCCTCCGGACTGGCGTTTGGACAGAGTTTAAAGCCTCCGCCTTCATATTTCTGGTTCATTACAGCCGCAAACCAAGTCCTGCTGAAGGTTTGTGGCTTGTTCCCGTCAAGTGTTATCGTGACCGGGGACGGAGTAAGGAAGAGAAATTGCTTCAGTGCCACCATAAGGTAGATGAGTTTACCCATATGGAGACGGTTGAGAAATTTTTTGCCAGGTGTGATCAGGACTTCCTGACAGATTGCCGCATCGTAGCCCATTCCTGCACTGATGCCGAAACGGTAGGAATGGCTGCCAAGATGTAGCACAGGAACATCCATGAAAATGGTCCGTCTGTTCTCAAGAATAGAGCGAAGCGCTTCAAAAGGATCAAAGGGCAGGCCCATACTGCGGCAGAAATCGTTGCCGGACCCGACCGGGATAAATCCGAAAACAACCGAAGACAGATCAATGATCCCGGTAAGTACTTCATAAATAGTGCCGTCACCGCCTACTGTTACCAGAGTTACCGGATCCTCCGGTGTTCCGGCAGCACTGATCCTTCGTGCCAGTACTGTGGCGTGTCCCACATATTCTGTGAGAAAATACTGATATGAGATCCCCTGACTTTCCATGATGCTGCGAAGCCGGTTCCAGACATTACGTCCCTCACCGGATCTTGAATTGGGATTCACAATAAAAGAATACATAATAAAAAACCTCCAAACAACTCTCTGCTTTATCATAACATTGACGTTCGGCTTTTACAAATTAAAATTTCTTAAGGATTTCTATATTTTACATAAACTTAACCTTTTTTCTATGTTGGATTTTACGAATGCACTTTATACTTGCACGTATCAGATGAAAAATGAAGCTGGAGGAAAATTATGATATATCTTGTGGAAGATGATGAAAGTATCCGTGAACTTGTTGTATATACATTAAACAGTCAGGGTCTGGAGGCACAGGGTTTTGAACGGCCGTCACTTTTCTGGAAAGCGCTGGAAAAAGAACTGCCTTCACTGGTGCTTCTGGACATTATGCTTCCGGAGGAAGACGGACTGTCTATTTTAAAAAAAATCCGTATCCGTCCGGATGTGCGGAAACTTCCGGTGATCATGCTTACTGCAAAAGGAAGTGAGTTTGATACCGTGGTAGGTCTGGACAGCGGTGCAGATGATTACATTCCGAAGCCGTTCCGCATGATGGAACTTATCTCCAGGGTACGTGCCCTTCTTCGGAGATCAGAGGACAATGGCGCAGAGGAGTATCGTATGGAAAATCTTTATGTATGTCCGGGAAGACATGAGGTAACTGTTGATCAGGAGCCTGTGAATCTGACACTGAAAGAATACGAGATGCTTTGTCTCCTTCTGAAAAACAGTGGTACGGTTCTTTCCAGAACACAGCTTTTAAATCAGATCTGGGGATATGAATTCGACGGGGAGAGCAGAACCGTAGATGTACATATCCGTACCCTTCGCCAGAAGCTTGGCCCGGCAGGAGATCTGGTGGAAACAGTTCGTGGAGTGGGCTATAAGATCAGCGGAAAATGTGCATGAACAGCTGCTGAGAGTAATATGAAAGTAAAGAGCATTTCGACGGAAAAAGGCTTCGGCCCTTTTCTGGACGAAGTGCTTTTTTCATGCTATAATAGTTGAACCCCGGAGCCATTAGGAAACAGGCTCCAAAGAGTAAGAGGTGAAAGAAAAAAATATGAAATCATTAGTAATTGCGGAGAAGCCATCCGTTGCCAGAGACATTGCCAGAGTCCTCCACTGCAGTCAGAAGGGGAACGGAACCCTGGAAGGAAAAGACTATGTAGTGACCTGGGCCCTGGGACATCTGGTAACACTGGCAGATCCGGAAGAATACGATAAAAAATATACCAAATGGGAGCTTTCCACGCTTCCCATGATGCCGGAGAAAATGAAACTGGTGGTGATACGCCAGACCTCCAAGCAGTACAATGCGGTGAAAACCCAGCTTTACAGGAAGGATATCGGGGAGATCATCATTGCCACAGATGCCGGACGTGAGGGAGAACTGGTAGCAAGGTGGATCCTTGCAAAGGCAGACTGCCATAAACCTATTAAGCGTCTGTGGATCTCATCCGTAACGGACAAAGCAATCCGTGACGGCTTTGCCCACCTTAAAAACGGCCATGATTATGATGATCTTTACCGTGCGGCACAGGCCAGGGCGGAGGCGGACTGGCTGGTGGGAATGAACGGGACCAGAGCGCTGACCTGTAAATATAATGCCCAGCTTTCCTGCGGACGTGTGCAGACCCCCACCCTTGCCATGATCGCAAGAAGAGAGCAGGAGATACGGGAATTTAAGCCGGAGGATTATTACGGGATCACTCTGCAGGCGGGAAATGTACGCTGGACCTGGCGTGACGGAAAAAGCGGAAGCCTCCGCACCTTTAAGAAGGAGCGTGCCCAGGAGATCCAGACAAAGGCAGGAAAAAGCAGCCTTACCATAACAAAGGTTTCCAGAAAGCCGAAGAAGACCTATGCGCCGGGGCTTTATGACCTGACCACTCTTCAGAGAGAAGCCAATCAGAAATACGGCTTTTCTGCAAAGGAAACTCTGAATATCATGCAGAGGCTCTACGAGAATCACAAAGTCCTTACCTACCCAAGAACGGATTCCAGATATATAGGAAAAGATGTAGTTCCTACCATTAAAGAGCGTCTTCAGGCATGCGGGACAGGTCCTTATCGAAAACTTGCCGGTGCGCTGGTCAATAAACCGATCCAGACCAGTGCTGGCTTTGTGGATGACAAAAAAGTCAGTGACCATCATGCTATCATTCCTACAGAACAGTTTGTACAGCTGGATCATATGACCAACGAGGAACGGAAGATTTACGATATGGTAGTACGCCGTTTCCTGAGCGTGCTGTATCCGCCGGCTGTATATGAGTTGGTAAGCATGGAAGGAACTGCAGCAGGAGAAACTTTCGCTGCAAGCGGACGTATTGTAAAAAGTGCAGGGTGGAGAGAGGTTTATGAAGGCGGTTGGCAGGATGAGGATGAAGAGGAATCCGGTGATAAGCTGAAAGACCAGAAGCTTCCGGAGCTTACGGAAGGTCAGATACTTACTGTGGAAGGAGCAGCTCTTACAGCAGGCAAAACAAAACCACCGGCCAGATTTACAGAGGCCACACTTCTTGGTGCCATGGAAAATCCGGTTCATTTTATGGAAAGCCACGACAAAAAAGCGGCAAAAACCCTTGGTGAGACCGGTGGACTTGGAACGGTAGCCACAAGAGCGGACATCATCGAGAAGCTTTTCAACAGCTTTATGATGGAAAAAAGAGGCAATGAGATCTACATTACCTCCAAGGCGAAACAGCTTCTGGAGCTGGTTCCGGAAGAACTGAAAAAGCCGGAGCTTACCGCAGACTGGGAGATGAAGCTCAGTGATATTGCAAACGGAAAGCTCCGTCAGGATAAATTCCTCACAGGGATTCGTAAATATGCCTGTGAGATCGTAGATGAGATCAAAGGCGGACAGGGAACCTTCCGCCATGACAATATGATAAACAAGAAGTGCCCTAACTGCGGCAAACATCTCCTGGCAGTCAACGGAAAGAATGCCAAAATGCTGGTGTGCGAGGACCGGGAATGCGGATACAGAGAGACAGTATCCAGGACCACCAATGCGCGCTGTCCGAAATGCCATAAGCGTATGGAGATGCTTCTGAAGGGAAAAGAAGAGACCTTTGTATGTCAGTGCGGCTATAAAGAAAAGCTTTCATCCTTCCAGGCAAGACGAGCCAAAGAGGGTGCAGGTGTGAATAAGCGTGATGTGCAGCGTTATCTTAAGAAACAGCAGAAAGAGGCCAATGAGCCGGTGAACAATGCATTTGCACAGGCGTTGTCAGGAATTAAACTGGATTAAATAAATTGCCTGTCCAGATATCCGGGGTTCGGATGAGCAGAGGACCGGATGCAGATACGTCGGTCGGAGAAATGTGTCTGGCAGAACAGGACAGCAGAAAGAGAGGAAACCGATTTGGGATTACAGGATGACAGAATGTCAGGAAATATTCAGGATATCGCAAGACTGATCACAAGACTTCTTCTTAAGGGAGATATGCCGCAGTATACACTTCCTGCAGCAGAGGCAGATTATACAGAGGCAGACCAGCTTTTTAAGAAGGTTATCAGACTTGCTGATGAGGGTGACATCAACGGAGCGGAAAATGAGCTTCTTATGAACATGGAGGAAGATGATCCGGATTATCTGGAGCTTGCCCTTACCTTTTATCTGCATCTCAATGATATGGACGTAGATTACCTGGATGATCACGATTATTCCAGGGAGGAGATCCTGGACGGGTTGAAAAGCCTGGCTGAGGACTGGGGAGTTACAGGACTGGAGGCACTTGTCTGATGCGGCGGGAGGTTACACTGGAGGAAATTTCCGACGGTCGTTTATACGAGGCAAATGACATGGTAAAGGCAGACTGTCAGGACTGTAAGGGCTGTTTTGACTGCTGTACGGGAATGGGTGATTCTGTTGTACTGGATCCGCTGGATGTATGGCGGTTAAGTCAGGGACTTCACTTAAGTGTGGACCAGCTGCTTGCCGGAAAAATAGAGCTTGGCGTCACAGACGGAAATATTCTGCCGCATCTTAGGATGACAGGGGCAGAGGAACGATGCGTATTTCTGAATGGCAACGGAAGATGCTCCATCCACAGCTTTCGTCCGGGCTTCTGCCGTTTGTTCCCGCTGGGAAGATACTATGAGGACGGTGGTTTTAAATACATCCTTCAGATCCACGAGTGCAAAAAGACCAGCCGCAGTAAGATCAAGGTCCGGAAATGGGTAGATACTCCGGATTTTCGAAATTACGAAAAATTTGTCTGTGACTGGCATTATTTTCTTCTGGATGTCCAGTCGGTTCTCTATGAGAGCGAGGACAGTGATCTGATCCGAAACCTGAACATGTATGTGGTGAACCAGTTTTACAGGAAGCCTTATGATGAGAAGCGGGATTTTTATGAGCAGTTTTATGAGAGACTTGCGGCGGGAAAAGAACTCCTGAGCCTTGGAGTGTGAAACGGATCAGGCAGCGAGGTGTCTGAGCTTACCTGCCTGAAAGTCTCTCGCGCGGAGGAAAGAAAGGATTTTTTGACATATGAACTTAAATCAGCTCACATATTTTGTGACTCTTGCTCAGATCGAAAATTATACCAGAGCAGCCAAGAGGCTGGATATAACCCAGCCAAGCCTGAGCCATGCGATCTCCAACCTTGAAAAGGAACTGCAGGTTCCACTTTTTGAGCGTCACGGAAGAAATGTGACCATGACCAAATACGGGGAAATGTTTCTGAAATATGTGCAGGACTCCTTACATATCCTGAATCTTGGTGTGGAGAGGATACAGGAAGCGGCAAGGATTCCGGGAGGAAGTATTTCCATCGGGTATATCCATACCCAGGGACGCAGATTTATCCCGGGGCTTGTCCGGGGGTTCCTTAATGAACAGGAGGGGAAGAAGATTGATTTTCGTTTTCAGAATGCAGCTACCGGAAGTCTGATCCGGGGTCTGAAGGAAGAGAAATTCGACGTGATCTTCTGTTCCCGGGCAGAGGGCGAGAAGGAGATCAGCTTTGTGCCGGTGTCAGAAGAAAAGCTGGTGGCTGTAGTGCCTGAGAACCATGCTCTTGCAGACCGAAATTCAGTGACCATAAAAGAGCTGGGGCAGTATCCGCAGGTGACCTTTACCCCTGCAAGCGGACTGTATTTTGTGATCCGGGAGCTTTTCGAAAAGGAAGGACTTTCACCGGAGACGGCCTTTGAGGTAGAAGAGGATGGTGCACTGGCAGGTATGGTGGCGGAGGAATTTGGTGTAGGCATTGTGCCGGATGTACCGGTGATCCATACACTTCCTGTGAAAATCTTAAATATTGAGAATCTGCACTGCCGTCGTTACATATACATGGGAATGATGAAAAACCGGTATCCAAGTGCGCTTGTGGAGCAGTTCCGGGATTATATATACAAGCATTACCGGATCTATGAAGTGATACAGTAGAATCTTGGTGATAAAATTTCTGTAAAAAATCTCTGCTTCTGTAAAAGGGCGGAGATTTTTTTGACACAGATCCGGGCGTGAATACTATAGCAATTCCATAAATTACTGCAAACAATTCAGTCCCTCATAGCGTGAAGTCCTGCGTCAGATATCTTTGCCGTGCCTAAAAATTATAAAAATAATCTATAGATCACATGCGTAAATTCAATGAAAATTTGGGTTGAGATAAAAATGACCAGTTGGTATAATAAGGACAGATGCTTGATTTAAAGTGATAAAGTGATGACGGAAATCCGTAATAAAATGAACGAAGTAAAGGAGATATTATGAACCAGTTAGAAGTATTAAGAGAAAGCCTTGGACAGTGCGATGAGATCATCCTGGACGCACTCCTTATGAGAAACAGGATCGTAGAGGACATCATGGTATACAAGGAAGCTAACGATCTTCCGGTACTTCAGCCGGAACAGGAGGCGAAGCAGAAAGGATGGCTGGAAGCCAGAATGGAAGGCAGACGTCATAAGAAAGAGGTCAATGATGTTTTTGCAAGCATCACACAGAACAGTAAAAGGATCCAGTCCAGAAATCTTTTCAATTATAATATCTTCCTGATCGGATTTATGGGAGCTGGTAAATCTACGATCTCCGATTATCTGAAGAATGTTCTTGCCATGGATGTTGTGGAGATGGATCAGTGTATCGTGGAGAGACAGGGAATGAGCATTTCCGATATCTTTGAGACTTACGGTGAAGAGTATTTCCGTGAGCTCGAGACAAATCTTCTGATCGAGATGCAGTCCAGATCGAATGTTGTAGTATCCTGTGGCGGTGGTGTTCCGATGCGGGAGCGCAATGTTACCGAGATGAAAAAAAATGGCCGTGTTGTACTTCTGACTGCAAAGCCGGAAACTATTCTGGAACGTGTAAAGGATAATCATGACCGTCCTTTACTTGAGAACAACAAAAATGTTTCATTTATCGCGGATCTGTTGGAAAAACGTCGCGCGAAATATGAGGCAGCAGCAGATATAGTTGTTGAGACAGACGGAAAGAGTGAGCTTGAGATCTGCGAGGAGCTGATCCACAGACTTCGTGAGGCAGAGGCAAATAAATAACTGCTGATCATAAAACAGAATAGTTTTACATATAAAAGGGACAGCTGTCCGATAAACCGTACAGAAACAGAACGGAGATCGGGCAGCTGTCCTTTATGATATAAAAGATCCGGACCATATCATATATTTGCAGATGAACAGATCGTTTAATTGGTCTTATAGAAAATCTCCCTCGAGGTTTCCTCGATCACAAATTTCTTAAAGGCTTCCACGACCGGCGGTATGGCATCCTTCCGTATTGCAACGTTTTTAAGTGTGCTGATCATTCCGGTTGTAAGTTTCTTCCGTCCGATCTTCGGAGTCGGTTCCTCCATTACTCTGATGTTCCAAGCCTTTGTCTGTGCAAGGATCGGTATGGATTACTGCAGAACAGACCGTGACAAGATGATCGCAGGTGTTATGGCAGCTGTGCTTGCAACACAGGGAACTGCATGGGCATCCGCATGGGCATCCGCATGGGCCCTGGCTGTAGGCTTCGGCCTGAATATCTTCCTTTCAAATTGGGACCCCAGAAAGAAAGAGGAGAATGCCATCGAGGATAAAAATTGATCAGAGGAATAACAAAGATATAAAAAACAGAAAAAGAAGAAGTGTGCTGGATGGGTCAGCACACTTCTTCTTTTTGTCATGAGATTTGTTGTTTTTAATTATTATTTTAATAGATTTGCTATTATGGGATTAAAATTGCAAAAATATGTTACATCAATTGGGTTTAAAAATTGGTTTATAATTCGCGTTCTGTTACAAAAATCTACCGTAGATCCTTTTTATGGGAGGTTACAGGATCACAGGCTTTTGTGGATAATGTCAAGAACCTGTGCAAGCTCGTTGACATTGATCTGTCCCGGTGCGGAAGCTTTGGTAGCTGCACCGAAGGTAAGGGCGGAACCGAAGGTTTCGCCAGCGAGACGGCTGACAACACCTGTACCTGCCATGGACATGGTAATGATCGGGCGGTCGGCGAACTGCTCGGACATTTCCAGCGTGGCACTTAAGAGTGTAAGCACGTCCTGTTTGTTTCTTGGCATAACAGCCATTTTCGGGATATCTGCGCCATAGTCCTGCATCATGCGAAGACGGCGCACGATCTCATCCTTCTCGGGAGTTGCGTCAAAATCATGGTTGGAAGCGATGACCTTTACGCCATAGCTGTGTGCTTCCTGGATCATGCTTTTTACGATTTCCTCACCTGTGAAGACTTCTACATCAATGAGATCTACATAGCCGCTTTTTGCGACAGCCATGTTGAGTGCTTTGTAAGCTTCGTTGGAAATCGCTTTTTCTCCGCCTTCCTTTGCAGTACGGAAGGTGAAGAGGATCGGAGTGTCCTTTAAAACGGTCTGGAGATCTTTTGCCACATCCAGAACCTTGTCTGTGTCAAAAACGTCCTCAAACCAGTCAACACGCCATTCCGCAACGTCTACGGGGATCCTTGCGAAGGTCCCTGCCTCAAGGAGGATATCATCCTTTGTCTGTCCCACGATCGGGACACAGATCTTCGGCCTTCCCTCTCCGAGTGTGATATTTCTTACCTGAACTGTTTTCATAATAGTCCTTTCTGATACGACAGGAACAGATAGCAGTTTAGTCGTCGTATCTGATGTTAAGAATCTCTTTCATATGCTCGATCGGCATCGGTTCGCCGGTCCACAGTTCAAATGCAGCGGAGCCCTGGAAAAGCATCATGCCAAGGCCGTTCATTGTCTTGCAGCCAACTTCCTTTGCCATAGAACGCATAGCAGTTTCAAGAGGGGAGTAAGGCACGTCAACAACGATAAGCTCCGGGCGGAAGTAAGACTTGTCCGGAACAACGGACTGACTTTCCAGTGGTTTCATTCCAACACCTGTCGCATTTACGAAAATATAACTGTCAGCCATTTCTTTTTTCAGCTGGTCAAGATCTGCCAGATCATAGAGAACAGCATGGCTTGAAGTTCTGGTGTTGATCTTTTCTACCGTAGATACTGCACGGTCCCAGAATTCATCTTTGCGGTTGAAGATCACGATCTCGCTTACACCGTCAAGTGCTGCCTGGATCTCGATAGCAGTTGCGGCACCACCTGCACCTACGATGGTCATTTTCTTTCCGATGGCGTTGATGTTATTGTCTTTCAGTGCTGCCATAAATCCGATACCGTCTGTGATATGGCCTGTAAGATGACCATGATCATTAACGATGGTGTTTACAGCGCCGCACATTTCTGCTGCCGGTGAAAGCTCGTCAAGGTACTGGCCTACCAGAGTTTTGTTCGGCATGGAAACGTTGGAACCTCTCATTTTCAGAGTACGGATGGCCTTTACAGCATCCTCGATCTCGTCTGCACCAACCTCAAATGCAAGATATGCATAATCATAGCCAAGCTTTGCAAAAGCCTCGTTCTGCATGGCAGGAGAGCTGGAGTGGCGGATCGGATATGCCATAAGACCAATCAGTTCGGTATGTCCTGTGATTCTTTCTGACATGGTAATAACTCCTCTCATTGGTAAAATCTGGATGAAGATTTGTCTTTTTTAAACCTCCCGCCACATAGATCTGAAGAAGCTGCGGACATTCTCCGGACGGCTGCGGGGGAGGAAGACGTGGAAAAACTATGTTACGGATCACCGAGTGAACTGTAACAGATTTATATACACTTTCCGGTAGAAGGATTGAAATATTCCCGGAAAGGGTATAGCGGAAAAATATTAAAGGTATCCCTTCTGCTCAAGAACGGTAAGGATATTGCGTCCTTCCTGGGTACCGTCAATGATTCGTCTTGCTCTCTGGCTGTCGCCGATGTTCATGATCTCAACATCCTCAGAAGAAAATTTCTCTGTAAGGTTCTGGTAAAGCTGTCCCTGAGCTCTCATTCCGAGACATACGAAGCCGTACTCAAATGGAAGCTCATAAGGCTCACCGTCGCCCCTGACAAGGAAGGAAGAATCCTTAACCTCAAGGAGAGCAGTTTTTGTAAGCTGATGTACATTGTGTTTTTTCATCATGGTCTTTGTGTCATTTTTGCTTACCGGGTCAAGATCACGTCCGATCTGATCCATCATCTCAACGATAGAGATGTCTGCGTTTCTGTCAGCAAAGAATTCCACAACATCAAGACCTACAGCACCGCCGCCTACAACAACAACCTTTTTGCCTTCCAGATCCTTCGGAAAATCATTAATGTGGCTGATCATACCAAGAATAGAATAAATATTATGGTTCTCGTTGTCAATACGATCCTTCAGTCCTGCGATCGGAGGCAGAAGCGGAGCGGAGCCGGTGGAGCTTACGATGATATTCGGATGGAACTTGCGGATGTTTTCCGGTGTTCCTTCTGTGTTTTTGAAGATGTAAAGATTATCAAGCTGTTCAGCACGATGCATGAGATAGTGCGGGAAATCAGCAAGACGGTTCTTTGCAGGGATCTTTGAGATCAGAGATGCAAGTCCGCCAAGCTCATTGCCTTTTTCCAGAAGGAAGGGATTGCATCCAACCTCTGCGGCTGTACAGGCAGCTTCCAGTCCGGCAGTGCCTCCGCCGATAACGACCACGTTGCAGTTTTTATTTACATGTTTTTTCTTATATACATCGCCCTCAAGAACAGATGGGTTTACAGTACAGCGGATCGGACGGTTTACACCGATACGGTTTCCGGCACAGCCAACGTTACAGGAGATACATTTGCGGAGGTCACACTCATGACCTGTGGCAACCTTGTTTACCCATGCAGGGTCTGCAATCAGACTACGGCCCATACCGATCAGGTCTGCATCACCGTCAGCCAGGATACGCTCAGCAACCTTCGGGTCACGGACATTACCCATGGAGATACATGGCTTGTTGAATTTTTCTCTTAAGGCCTTTGCCATGTAGGAACGCCATCCGTCCGGGAGATAATTTGCATCGATCTGGTACTGGATGGAACCGTTAAGTCCGCAGGAAACATCGAAGATATCAACCTCTTCCTGAAGATGATCCAGGTATTCCAGAGTATCCTCCAGTGTATTTCCGCCTTCCATCAGCTCATCCGCACTGAGACGGAGCATGATCGGGAAGAAAGGTCCTACCTGTTTTCTTACCTCATCGATGACCATACGGCAGAAACGGGTACGGTTCTCAACAGATCCGCCGAATTCATCGGTACGCTTGTTTGTAATCGGGGAGAGGAACTGACTGATCAGATAGGAGTGTCCTGCATGGATCTCTACTGCGTCAAAGCCAGCTGTCTGTGCACGTTTTGCAGCCTCACCGTATTTTTTTACGATGTGAAGGATCTCATCTCTGGAAAGAGGACGCGGGATCTCGCCGCCTTCTTTGGATGGAACGTCGGATGCGGAAACCGGCTGCATGTTGATCCTGGAAGAAACAGCGGAAGCTCCGGCATGGTTGATCTGGATCGCGATCTTTGTTCCGTATCTATGAATATTTTCACAGAATTTGAAAAGACGTGGCAGATAGTTGTCATGGTCGATGCGCAGCTGTGTGGTTCCGTTGGAGCCCTGCGGGGAATCGATACTTGCGTTCTCTACGATGATGAGACCTGTGCCACCCTTTGCACGCTGCTCATAATAATTGATATGAAGAAAACTCATTTCGCCGTTCTGTTCACCGTAGTTGGTGCCCATCGGCATCATAACAATACGGTTCTTGATAGTCATATTTTTAACGGTTAATGGGGAAAAAATATGCGGATAATCATTCTTCATCTGAAAAAAACCTCCCTGGTTATTTTAAATAGAATCGTTTGTTTGTGTTAATTATATAACAGAATAATCTATAAAAATAATTCATAATACGAGCAATATAATAAAAATAATCTATAGATTTTTGGATATCATCTTTCAGGCTGAAGGTACTTGCATGCTTATAATGTAAAAAAAACAGATGTAGAAGGACAACTGGTTACTGAGAACGGAGTGAACGGTAACGCTAACTGGAAAATGGTATCGGATCCAGGGGTTTACATATATGATTTTAACGTGTTATCATAACAAATAAAAAAGATACAGAAAACGGAGAAACGGGCAAGCTGAAACGGATCAAATGTAAGACTGTATTTCCGCGTTCTGTAAAAAGACAGGAGATAGATAAAATGGAATTCTGGGATATTTACGATGCAGATAAGAAACCGACAGGAAGGACTATGAAGCGCAATGACTGGTGTTTAAAAGATGGAGAGTATCATCTGACAGTTTTGGGCGTGGTAGCAAGACCGGACAAGACCTTTCTTATTACCAAACGTGTGATGACAAAGGCCTGGGCTCCGGGCTGGTGGGAGGTTTCCGGCGGTGCAGCCCAGGCAGGAGAGGCTTCCCGTGATGCAGTACTCCGTGAGGTGAAAGAGGAGACCGGACTGGACGCCAGTGAGGCAGAGGGTGGATACCTTTTTACATATAAAAGAGAGAACCCGGGGGAAGGAGATAATTACTTTGTGGATGTGTACCGTTTTGTCATGGATGTGGAGGATAAGGATCTGAAGCTTCAGACAGAAGAGACAGACGGATATATGTTTGCAACCCTGGAGCAGATCCGGGCGTTTGCCGCAGAGGGAAAATTCCTACATTATGACAGTATTAAGAAGGTGTTTGAGTTCTGAGCAGATTTCTGACTGGTTTTCCGCGAGGATTCGAAAATAAATGTTGTTTTTTGTGGATTTCTATTTTTAAAAACGTTGTTTTTTGACTTGTTTTCGAAGAATTGTCTTGACATTAAAATTGGTAAATAGTAAAATTAAATCAGATGAACTGCCAGACTGTTTTTTGACCATGAGCAGGTAGCAGAGCGGATTTCAAAGATCTGCCTGACTTTAGGAAGCTGTAAGCCGGATAAATGAAATCCGGCTTATAAAATTATCCAATATTATCAGATCGAGAATAATATAAAATTTTGAAAGCGAGGAATCATCAATGGCGGATGAACATAGAGATCAGATCAGAATCGTACAGGAAACCGTAGCCGGTAAGGAGATCACATTTGCCCATATCATGGGTGGTCCGGCACCTATCATATATCAGAAGCTTGGACTGAATCCGCAGGTGGACTATGGATCATCTGCAATTGGTATCATGAACATGACACCTTCCGAGTCTGCTGTGATCGCATCCGATATTGCTGTGAAGAGCGGTAATGTGTATCTTGGATTTGCAGACCGTTTTACAGGAACACTGATCATAACAGGAGAGATTTCCGATGTGCAGACTGCAATGGAGGAGATCGTGGATTATTTCCGTGATACTCTGGGATATGTAGTATGCAATATCACCAAGAGATAAGGAAGTGTACCATGGAAGAACGGATAACAAAGGAAGAACTGCTGGAGCGGCTGTTTCATGATGATTATGAGAACCTTAAGGGAAGAAGACTTCGGCTGACCCGGGTGAGAGTACCTGGAAAGGAGCTTTCCTTTGCACATGTTTTTACACCAAATGACAGATCGATATATGAGAATCTTGCGTTACATATCGGTGTTCATGAAGGTGAAGATCACAGAGGAGATGCCATCGGCATGGTCCGTGTCACCCCCTGGGAGGCAATCGTGGTTGCGGCAGATGTTGCAGTGAAGGCAGCTCATGTGGAAGTAGGATTTATGGATCGTTTCTGCGGGACGCTGATCCTGACAGGCGGTTTTACGGAAGTGATGACAGCTGTGGAGGAAGTGGTACGATTTTTCCATGAGACATTGAAATTCGATGTCTGTAAGATCCACAGAAGCTGAGGCAGGACGGGATAAAAAATGAAAAAAATTTTTCTGATGGGTCGAAGTGAAGCCGGCAAAACATCCCTGACACAGGCGCTTAAAGGGGAAGAGCTTCATTATCATAAGACTCAGTATACCAATACAAATGAAGATACTATTGATTCACCGGGAGAATATGCGGAATCCAAGCATTTCAGCGTAGGACTGGCCTGCTTTTCCTTTGAGGCGGATGTGATCGCTATCGTACAGGCGGCCAATGAGCCCTTTAACCTGTTCAGTGACGGCAGCAGGAATTTTCTCCTACGGCCGCTGATTGGGATCATCACCAAGGTGGATTCTCCCCATGCCAACATTCCCATGGTCAGACAGTGGATGGAGAACATGGGCTGTGAGAGGATCTTTATGGTAAATAACAAGACCAGGGAAGGCATCAGTGAGCTGATGGATTATCTGCAGGATGATCTCCCGACGCTTACGCTTGAACAGGCGAAATTCAAGCAGAGCCTTGGCCTTAACGAATGGGATTCCATGCCGGAAGGGGTGGAGTATCCGGAATCCATACGGTAAAATAGTAATATTCACGAAAAATGAATAAAAATACAAAATTCAAACAGAAAAAGTAGAAATTCCTCCGGAACTGTGATATACTGTCATTGTTTGGAAGATTCGTGGGCTGAAATGTAAGATCCCCAGAGCATGAAGGATAAAGAGGATAGAAACGGGGCTCGCAGATATATGGCAGAAGAGCTGTATTTCGGGAACACCGGGCATCCGTATCTGCCTTCATGTTCCGGGGATTTTTTATATTCTATACACAGATTTTCCGAATGGATGCAAAAGACAAAAAATAAGAAGGACAGGAGAGGAAAAGATGTTTGAATTATTTGAAAATCTGACCAACTGGCTCTGGGGACTGCCGTTGCTGATCACGATCCTTGCTACAGGCGTATATCTGACAGTACGTTCCGGTTTCTTCCAGTTTTGCCATTTTGGTTACATTGTGAAAAACATGTTCAGTAAAGAACGTCGCCAGGAAGGCGGAGATGACGGAAAGAGCCTGACACCGTTCCAGGCTATTTCCATTGCGATCGGAGGTACTGTTGGTGTATCCAATATGTCCGGTGTTGCAACGGCTATTGCAACAGGAGGACCTGGGGCATTATTCTGGCTCTGGATCGCAGCGCTTCTTGCCATGGTCATCAAGATGGCAGAGGTAACACTTGCTGTATACTACAGAGAGAAACAGCCAAACGGTGAGTACCAGGGAGGCCCGACCTACTACATGCAGAAGGGGCTTGGCGGAGAGAAAAAGCTTCCCTTCTGGAAACTTTTTGCAGTACTGTTCGGCGGCTGTATTTTCATGACATGGTTCATTACTTTGCAGAATTATACAGTATCAGAGGCTGTCGGAAGTACCTTCCACCTGCCGTACATCGTACCGTCACTTTTGTATGTGGCAGCGATCTATCTGATCATCATCGGCGGTGTAAAGAAAGTCGGCGTGATCTCTTCCTATATGACACCGATCATGTGCATGCTTTACATTGTAGGCTCTCTCGCAATACTGGTAGTGAATTTTGACAAGCTGCCGGAAACCTTTGGACTGATCTTCAAGGGTGCATTTACAACACAGGCGGCAGTCGGCGGATTTATGGGAGCCGGTGTTGCAACAGCAATGCGTCTTGGCTTTGCCCGTTCCGTATACAGCAACGAGGCAGGCTGGGGAACATCTCCAATGATCCATGCTTCCGCAAAGACAGACCATCCTGTA
Source organism: Blautia massiliensis (ex Liu et al. 2021) (assembly GCF_052064225.1). Classification (NCBI taxonomy): domain Bacteria; kingdom Bacillati; phylum Bacillota; class Clostridia; order Lachnospirales; family Lachnospiraceae; genus Blautia; species Blautia massiliensis (ex Liu et al. 2021). Next base: position 25,392 of record NZ_JBQHWA010000032.1, read on the forward strand.
AAACAGGGACTGATGGGAGCATTTGAGGTATTTGCAGACACCATCGTAGTCTGCTCCATGACAGGTCTTGTCGTTATCATCACCGGCTACTGGAATTCAGGACTTCAGGGGTCAGAGCTGACACTGACAGCATTTGAGTCCGGAATGGGCTCTGTTGCGAGAGCATTGATCGCGATCAGTATTTTCCTTTTCGGACTGACAACATCAACCGGATGGTTCACCTACTACAGCGTGATTCTGAAGCACTGGCTGAAAAACAATCAGAAGGTTCTGAAGATCGCAGAGAAGATTTTTATCCTTGGAACACCATTATGGGGTCTTCTGGTCACAGTGCTTACTCTTTACGGAAACGGAACACCGGCACAGCTGTGGGTAATTGCAGACTTTACAACCGTATTCCCTACATTTGTAAATGTTGCCACATTATTTATCTTAAGTGGTACCTTCTTTAAACTGCTGAAGGATTACAAGGCGCGTTACATGGGAATCGGTAAAGTAGATAAGGATATGGCACTTTTCTACGAGGATAAAAAAGAAAAAGAGGAAAAATAAACAGTGGATACAATCTTTTTTAACGGATGTATAAGAACACTGGATGACAGTGAAAAAGTGGCAGAGGCTGTGGGAATCGAAAATGGCCGGATCGTTTTTGTGGGAACTGATAAAGAAGCGGAAGCTTTTTCCTGCAAAAAGCGGATCGACCTTAAGGGAAGGCTGATGCTGCCCGGTTTTGTGGATACACATATGCATATGCTGCATTATGCATTTGTGGAAAGATCTGTAAAACTGTTTGACTGCATAAGTGTTGAGGAAATGCTTGCCGCAGCAAAAAAAAGACTGGAGGAGAGCAAAGGTCAGAAGCTGACCTGGCTCTACTGCAGAGGCTGGAATGAGGAGCATTTTGATAAGCCACGCTATCCGCACAAGGATGAGCTGGATGCGCTCTCAACGGAAATCCCCATCATTATGGTGCGTGTCTGCGGGCATGTGGCTGTGTGCAACAGCTGCGGTCTGGAGCTTCTGAAAAAAATCCCGGAGTTCCCGGAGATTGAGAAGGAGGTTGACCTGGATACCGGACTTCTGAAGGAGAATGCAGTACAGTTTTATTCTTCCGTATTGGAAGCACCATCCCAGGAAGAAGTGGAAGACTACATCAAATACAGTGCGAAGAAGCTGAATGAATGTGGATTTACAGGTGTACAGTCCGATGATCTTGCCTCACTTCCGGGGAAAAACTGGCGTCGGATCATGGCCTCCTACAAGGCACTGGATGCCAGAGGAGAGCTGAGTATCCGCCATTATGAGCAGTGCCTTTTTGAGCGGGCGGAGGATGCGAAGGCTTTTATTGAGGAAGGATATCGTACCGGACAGAGGGGAGATCACTTTACTGTCGGACCAATGAAGCTGATCCAGGATGGTTCCCTTGGTGCAAGAACAGCGGCCATGAATGAGCCTTACGAGGATTCGCCGGGAAATACCGGGATCATCACATTCAGTCAGGAGGAGCTTGACGATCTGTTTGCTTTTTTTGACCGGCATCAGATGCAGGCAGCGGTACACTGTATCGGCGATCGTGCCATGGATATGGTCATTGAGGCAGCTGCGAAATCTCCTTACCGGAAGGATAATAAAAAGGGCAGACATGGTATCGTACATTGCCAGATCACCAATCCGCGTATTTTGCAGGGGATGAAAGACCAGGATCTTCTGGCATATATCCAGCCGGTATTTATCGATCTGGATATGAACACAGTGGAACCTGCCATCGGCGCACACCGTATGGATAAGGTGTATGCATGGAAGAGCATGCTGGATATGGGAATCCATACGTCCGGCGGTTCGGATGCTCCTGTGGTAAGCTTTGATGCCATGGAGAATATTTATTTTGCAGTCACCCGCAAAAATATCAGCGGTCAGCCACAGGAAGGCTGGATCCCATCCGAAAAAATGTCTGTAGATGAGGCGGTGAAGCTTTTTACAAAAAACGCAGCTTACGCTTCCTATACAGAAGACGAGAACGGAACCATCGAAGTGGAAAAAAATGCAGACTTCGTAGTTCTGGAGAAAGATATTTATAAGATTGATCCGGATGAGATCAAGACCACGAAAGTGGATATGACAGTTCTTGGCGGTGAGATCGTTTATGAGAGAAAAGTAGAAGAATGACGGCAGTATAAAAAGAAAAAAGTGAGAGGCAGAGTCTGAGTGGAGCAGGCTCTGCCTTTTTTGTGTGGTGCAGTAAAAAGTATAGAACAAATATTCGGTTATCCTATACTTTTTTTACGCTGAATGCTATACTGTAAAAGCAACAATAATAAAGATAAAAGCACTCTCTTTACATATAGTAACAGGCAGTATTTACATATCCACAAATTTCAGAACAACAAGGAGAACTGTATGGATCATTTCAAATTACACTCCGAATACCAACCCACAGGAGACCAGCCTCAGGCTATCGAAAAACTGGTCAAGGGTTTTAAGGAAGGCAACCAGTTCGAGACTTTGCTGGGTGTCACAGGCTCCGGTAAGACCTTCACCATGGCGAACGTCATCGCCCAGTTAAACAAGCCAACTTTGGTACTTGCGCACAATAAAACACTTGCGGCTCAGTTATATGGTGAGTTTAAGGAATTCTTCCCTGAGAACGCAGTGGAATACTTTGTCTCTTAGCAGGGAATATTATGGAAGATCAGCAACGACTATTGAAAACAAATGCAAGATAGAGTATGGAACAGAGCAAGGATTAGCAGCACTGATTTATGGAGAAAAAGGGTTAAGCTCGTTGCCAATATAGGATATTGCAGGGGAGCATATAGATGCAGATAATGAGTACATGTATTACTATTCGGTTGAATTTATAAAATAGCACTAATAAAAAGAAGAGGATGTCACGTAATCTGCTTTGATTCGTTGGCATCCTTTTTTGACATTTAGTTTTTATGACATTATAGATTTCATAACCTATTTCTTATTTTTCGGTATTCTCTTGGCGAATATCCTTTCAGCTTGTGAAAAAGCCGACTGAAATAAAGCTGGTTATCATATCCGACAATCCTAGAAATCTCATGGATGGAATAAGTTGTTGTTTCAAGTAACATCTGAGCATTGTTGATGCGGATTCCCACAATGAATTGCATTGGTGTAGAACCGGTATATTTTTTGAAATTTCGGATAAACCAGCTGACACTCATGCCTCGTGAGGCAGCATAATCATCAATATTGATATTTTGATTGTAGTTTTCACTGAAAAAGGTAACAGCATTATCCATCTCATGATCAAGGTATTCATTTTTTAATATGTGCTCTCTTGTCAGTTCCCGGTGGAAACTGATCAGAAGATGACGTAGCAAAAGGACAAGCATTTCCTCATAATTGTCTTGACAGCGTTGCAGCTCGATAATGATACGTTTGAAAATTTGTTCATATTCATTAGATGTACCCACTTGAAAGACACGTTCTTTATCCGGAAACCCATATTGACGTAAGATATTTTTCACATTGCTTCCTGTGAAGTGAATCCAGTATACTTCTGTCTTATCTTCTCCGTAATATTCATATTTTTGGAGTTCTTTCGGTCTGTACAGTACAATGTTGCCGGCTGGAACAATCGTTTCATTATTTACATTATCAAAATGAAAATGCCCACAACCAGCAGTGATATATATAATCTGATAATCCAGACGACCCTTTGGACGGTAGGTCGGAAGTTTGGGATGTTTGGAAAGACGGTAAGTACCACAGCTACCTACAATCAGCGGACGACTTTTGTCTTTGAAATCCATATGTGAGTGGTTCAAATAACCGGTGTTCAAATACATAGGACAGCACCTCTTTTCGTACTTTTTATCATTGTATCATTTAGTGCATATTTTGTCTAATCCAATTCATAGACATATTTTGCGAATTAGGATAAGCTATATATAGCATAACTAAGGAACGTAAACAAAAAGTAAAGTATAAGGTTTGCTTTAGGAAAACAAAGAACAAAAAAGTATATGTATTGGAGGAGAGCTATTTATGATCGTACCACGTTATTATGAAAATCTAAGCGTACTGCACGAAAACACAATGCCAGCCAGAGCCTATTATATTCCGGCATCCAGAAGAATGGATAACTTGGTGGAACACAGAGAAGAGTCAGATCGTATGCAGTTATTGAATGGAACTTGGAAATTCCAGTATTTTAACAGCATCTATGACATTCAGGATTCTTTCTTTGAGAAGAATTATGATACAGAAAATTTTGATGAGATTCAGGTTCCAAGTGTATGGCAGATGGCTGGATATGATACACACCAGTATACAAACATCCGGTATCCATTTCCGTTTGATCCACCATATGTGCCACAGGACATTCCGTGTGGAGCCTATGTACATACTTTTGAGTACAGTAGAGATGAGAAAGCGCCAAAATCTTTTTTGAACTTTGAAGGAGTAGACAGTTGCTTTTACGTATGGATCAATGGCTCTTACATAGGATACAGCCAGGTTTCGCATATGACCAGTGAGTTTGATGTTACCGATGTACTTCAGGATGGAATGAATACGGTGGCAGTGTTGGTAATGAAGTGGTGTGATGGTTCCTATTTGGAAGATCAGGACAAATTCCGTATGAGTGGTATTTTCCGGGATGTGTACATTTTGAAACGCCCAAAACAGGCAATCAGTGATTATCATATTAAAACAAGAATTGAGGATATGCTTGCGAAAGTAGAAATTGAAATGAAATTCTACTCTCCGTTAAATGTAAAAATTTCGATTGAAGATAGAAACGGAGCAGTTGTAGCACTAGGAAGTATTGCTGAAGAAGGAACAGCTGTATTAGAAATCGCAAGTCCGGAACTTTGGAATACAGAAAATCCATATCTATATAAACTGATTCTTGAAACAGAGAATGAAGTAATTGTAGATCACATTGCATTAAGAAAGATAGAGATTAAAGACCAGGTTATTTATTTAAATGGACAGAAGATTAAATTCCGTGGTGTCAATCGACATGATTCTGATCCGGTTACTGGATTTACAATCAATCCGGAACAGATTACAACCGATCTTACGTTAATGAAGCAGCATAATTTTAATGCGATCCGTTCCAGCCACTATCCGAACGCACCATTTTTCTATGAAATGTGTGACAAGTATGGATTCATGGTAATAGATGAAGCAGATATTGAAGCTCATGGTCCATTTATGATCTACAGAAAAGAAGACACTGATTACAATCGGTTCAAACGATGGAATGAGAAGATTGCAGATGGTCCGGTATGGGAAGAGGCAATCGTTGATCGCGTAAAACTCATGGTGGAACGTGACAAAAACCGTTTCTGTATTGTTATGTGGTCAATGGGAAATGAGAGTGCTTATGGCTGCAACTTTGAAAAAGCACTGGAATGGACAAAGAATTTTGATCCAGACCGTATCACACAATATGAGAGTGCAAGATACCGTAATTATGATGAAACATATGATTACAGCAATCTGGATGTGTACAGCCGGATGTACCCAGCGCTTTCCGAAATTCAGGAATATCTGGATAAAGATGGAAGCAAACCCTTCCTTTTGGTAGAGTACTGTCACAGTATGGGAAACGGACCTGGAGATTTTGAAGATTACTTCCAGATGATTCAGGATAATGATAAAATGTGCGGCGGCTTTGTCTGGGAATGGTGTGACCATGCGATTGCTCATGGAACTGCTGAGAATGGAAAGACTATATATGCTTATGGGGGCGACCATGGCGAAGAAATTCATGATGGCAACTTCTGTATGGATGGATTAGTATATCCGGACAGAACGGTACATACAGGACTTTTGGAATACAAGAATGTTTATCGCCCGGCAAGAGTTATTTCCTATAACAAAGAAAGCGGAGAACTGGTGCTTCATAACTACATGGATTTTGATGACTTGAAAGATTATGTGAAGATTAGTTATGAGCTGACACAGGATGGTCTTGTGATCAGCAAAGGCATACTTCCGGAGTTTTCTGTGGCACCACATGGGGAAGGAAAAACAAACCTGAAGATCAATGTTCCAGAGAATGGGAAATGTTATTTAAAACTTATTTACCATCTGAAAAAAGAATTGCCACTGTTGGATGAAGACCATATTCTTGGATTTGATGAAATTGAGGTAAGTAAAGAGGATACAAAATGTAAACTTGCAGAGAAATGGATACCAAAAACAGTAGTGGACTCTGAATTACAGGTAAATGAAAATGATACACAGATTCATATCAAGGGGCGTGAATTTGCTTATACCATAGACAAACGTACTGCACTCTTTACAGAGATGAAATTCGCAGGTCGGGAATATCTGAACCATCCGATGGAATTAAATATCTGGAGGGCACCAACAGATAATGATATGTACATCAAGTCTGAATGGAAGAAAGCCCACTATGATAAGGCTTACACAAGAGCCTATACGACAGAGGTTGTGCAGGGAAAACATGGTGTGAAGATTACAAGCCATGCTTCCGTTGTGGCAGAGACAGTACAGAAGATTCTTGATGTGACGATTACATGGAAAATAGAAGCTGCTGGAAAGATTGATGCAGATATTGCAGTAACAAAAGACGATGAATTCCCGGATCTTCCGAGATTTGGTGTGAGGATGTTCCTGGATAAAAAACTTTCAGCTGTAAGATACTTTGGAATGGGACCACAGGAAAGTTATTGTGATAAACATCAGGCTGCGAGCCACGGTTTGTACCGGGCAGATGTAGGGGATTTACATGAGGACTATATCCGTCCACAGGAAAATGGAAGCCATTATGATTGTGAATATGTAGAACTTAACAACAGCCGATATGGAATTGTGGCATCCGCAGAAAAGGCATTTTCATTCAATGCTTCTTATTATACACAGGAAGAACTTGAGAAGAAAACGCATAATTATGAACTGACAGAATCAGATAGTGTAGTATTTTGTGTTGACTATGCACTAAATGGCATTGGTTCTAACAGTTGTGGTCCAGTTGTATTGGAGCAGTACCGATTTGATGATGTATTATTCCGGTTCCAGTTTACACTGATACCGTATATAAAGGGATAATAAAGTTTCATGTAACCCGTAAACAAGGAAAGAGAGTCTGATTGTTATGTAAAGTCCGGATATACAGAGCAATCAGACAAAAACAGAGAAAAAACTAGAATTAGACATCATACTCTGTTAGACATCTTGAAATTCTAAGTGCGATGAAGATGAGGAGCAAAGAAATTCGATGGAAGAAAAAAAGTATTTGAAATGGTATAACAAAATTGGATATGGATCAGGCGATATTGCAGGTAATGTAGTCTATGCGTTCCTGACATCTTTTATGATGGTCTATCTGACGGACTCAGTAGGACTTGCTGCAGGTGTCGTAGGTACCCTGATTGCCGTATCAAAACTATTTGATGGTTTTACGGATATATTTTTTGGATCAATGATTGACAAAACACACAGTAAAATGGGAAAAGCGAAGCCATGGATGCTATACGGATACATTGGTTGTGCCATTACGCTGGTCTGCTGCTTTGCAGTACCGGTCAGCTTTGGAACAACGGCTAAATACGCATGGTTCTTTATCTCTTATACACTGTTAAATGGTGTGTTTTATACAGCAAACAATATTGCTTATTCAGCACTTACGTCACTGATTACAAAGAACAGCAAAGAGCGTGTGCAGATGGGATCTTACCGTTTTATTTTTGCGTTTTCAACAAGTCTTCTGATTCAGGCAATTACAGTTGGATTTGTAGATAAATGTGGTGGAGATGCTGCAGCATGGAGAACGGTTGCTATTATCTATGCAATCATTGGTCTTGTCGTAAATACGATTTCAGCACTTTCTGTTAAGGAACTTCCTGAGGAAGAACTTAACGAAGGAGAAGTAAAGGATGATAATGAAAAGTACGGAATGGTACAGGCATTCAAGCTTCTTGTTAAAAACAAATATTACATGATGATTTGTGGAACATATATTTTACAGCAGTTATATGGTGCCATGATTGGAGCTGGCATTTATTACATGACATGGGTACTGAAAAATAAGAATTTGTTTGGACAATTTGCATGGGCAGTAAATATTCCACTGATCATTGCCCTGATTTTCACACCGACATTAGTTGGTAAGTGGAAAGGTATGTATAAACTGAACTTAAGAGGTTATGTCTTAGCAGTCATCGGTAGAGCACTTGTTGTTGTTGCAGGATATATGGGCAGTGTTCCGCTGATGATGGCATTTACAGCTCTTGCAGCCTTAGGTCAGGGACCATGGCAGGGAGATATGAATGCAGTTATCGCATCCTGCTCTGAGTACACTTATCTTACACAGGGAAAGAGAATTGACGGAACGATGTACTCTTGTACTTCTCTTGGCGTAAAAATCGGTGGAGGTATTGGAACCGCTGTTGTTGGATGGCTGCTTGAGTTCAGTGGATATATCGGAACAAATGCAACTCAGCCGCAGTCTGCACTTGATATGATGCAGTTTATGTATCTTTGGCTTCCGTTAATCTTTGATGTATTGATTATGTTTGTACTTTCAAGAATGAATGTAGAAGATGCAAATAAAAAACTGAAAGCAGAAAAAGAAATTGCTGCAGATGAAGTAACAGATGCATCAGACATAAATTAGAATTGACAGGAGAAAGCGTTGTCTGGTCGTTGCTCGATGAGACAGTGCTTTTTTCTATATATAAAGTGATTGAACTGTATTTTGAAAATAAAAAAGGACCACTTCATTTTTGTGAAATGGCCTTAAGAAAATATTCAGTTTTCACAAAATAGTCCTTTTAGTATTTATACATGGTAAGGATGCTCAAAATATTCAGTGTAGAATACTAAAAGGTCATTCAGATATTTTTTTAGGTTGCTCATTTTAAACTGTACCCCTTGTCAAGGACATTTTGAATTAGTGTAGTGCCTATTTTTTAGACATCTACACAAAACTGATATCCCTGATTTTGGACATTCCTTTGCCGAGTTATCCACATAAGTGGACACATGATATTTGATGTGCCCACAGAATAGGACAAACCGGATTGATATGATATTCAGTTAAGTTTTATTTTTCAGAATTTATATGAACTGCTGTTTTGCCAAGCTCTTTTGACTCTTTCTGGATGGCTGGCGGGGCAGGTGCATTCGGGATATCCAGAGGATA
>NZ_JBQHWA010000033.1:0-34478 GCF_052064225.1 Blautia massiliensis (ex Liu et al. 2021)
GCGACAGCTTGAACATCACATGGAAAATCTGACTGGCGGCACCCCTCCCGTCAGATACCTACCCTGTGTAGTCCCTTGTAAACTGTACTTTGTATCACATAAAAGAACAACAGGGATTTCATATTTCTTTGCTGTTTTTTCTACGATTGACACCACAGGACAGGAATCCGCATCTACTAATATCCTCATTTTTTCTTTCCTTTCGTCAGATCATAACTTTCCCCGATCATCCGCCAGATATCTTTATCAGGAACAGAGCCATCCAAGATAATAGAATTCCAGTGTGTCTTGTTCATATGATAAGCTGGGATCACAGATTCAAAAGCATTTCTCCAGAACTCTCTCCATTCCGGATCACATTTTACATTTATCCATACATAACCATCTTTATCATAAATAAGCGCAAATGTTTTCTTATTTCCCTTATGACGCATAACACACCAGTTATCATCATGAAAAGGATAATCTTCATATACATCTTGAAATGAATGGCAATATTGTATTGCCTCCTGCCTTGTCTGCATAGTTTCCTCTTTTCTTAACCTTCCTCTCCCCGGATCGGAGCATAGAAGATCAGCAAATCTATATATTTTTCTCCGTCTCCCTGTTCTCTATAATCATACCGGATCATATAATCCCGAATACTATATCCCCGATACGGATCAGATAGGGTATAAAGTTCTCCTGTTGTAAAATCAATTAGTGAGTACCCTGTGCTTTCCAGATATTCATCATTATCACTGTTTACCTGATCTTCATAAAATTCACACACCTTATCCAGACAATCCTGACACAATTGATCTTTGAGAGTTTCACAGTCTATCGTATCTTTCTCTCCAAGGTGTATATTGGGTTCCGCAATACATCTATCCGGTTGAGAGTGTGTCATAATAGAACCATAATCCTCTCCAAAAGAATTTACCATTGTGCTCATATGCCCAGAATCAATCTTTTCATTTCCATCATCATCATATTCTCGGATCCGGGTGTCAGTGACTGACATATCGGCCCAATGGATAATCCCAATTGAATCGAATTTTCTATAATATTCCAAAAGTCCACCAGCCGGTGTTCCGCAAATAAAGCATTGTTCTTTACCGATTGATGATTGAAGAGACAGTTCAAAGTCATCATCAGATTCATAATCCATCTGATCCAACTGTTGTTTTGTTGTTGATGTTTTTGCAGGCTGCGTCTGACAACCACAAAGAGTAATCCCTAATATAAGTACAAAGCATAAAATATTACTTCTTTTCATAAAAACCCCCGAAGCTGAAATAAGGACGTACTATGCCATCCCTCAGCACAGACGTCCCTATTTTCTAATAATGCCCTGTATATACGCTTTTACCAGCTCTTTTTGATGTTCGTCCATCGCATTCCAGTCATAAAGCAGCTGTTTCTGATCTGCTGTTAAATCAGGAATTTCTTCATCACCTGCAAAAAACTGGGCAAGGGTGATATCGAATCCCTCACATATTTTCTCAAGCGTCTGAATCGTTGGAACACTCTTCCTGTTTAGCAATGTAGAAATAGATGACTGGGCAATTCCAGATTTCTGAGCGAGTCTGTACCTACTAAATTTCTTTTTTTCACACAACTGCTCAATCCTGGCAATAATATAGTTCTCAGCTTGCAAGTATTCTACACCTCATTTCCGATATGATACCCTTATTGTACTTATAATTAAGGAAACTTATCAGATTGTATATTCCAATGCAAAATACTTAGGTATAACGAAGTATACAGGTAAAAAAATAAGGAACTACATTAGTATATCATATTTGTTCCCAGTTCTGCATCAATTTACTCATGATGGTCTGATATTATTACTATCGTTATCAGGAATATCTATGTATTTATCAAACATAGAGAATAGAGCAGCAATAAACTGTTCTGCGCTTCTATTCTGCTCCACAATCTGTTCCAATGACAATCCTTCTATAAACTTACAGACATATACCCAACAAGCCAGATCACATGCTTCTACAATAATGTCATTAATAATCTTTCCCATAACTTTATCAAAATCATTGATATCTTCAACAGGAAGTGATTGCAGATAATCAAGTGGGGGAAGCTCCCCACTTGGATTATACTTTTCTGATTCATCTAAAAATGCTAAGACCTTTTGCCTGGATTCTTCTGGCATCTTTACATATTCCCACAATGCCATAACCACTTTCAAATCCGTATCTCTACGAAGCGGTGGTAATTGGATATAATTATTTTCTTTAATCATGGTTCTTCTCCTCCTCTATGCTAACAATATTCTCACTAATTTTTCCCGGGCCAGATCAATCGCAGCATCTATAAATACACTTACATACAAAACCAGAAATGCTGAAACGATCAGGCAGAACAAAAATACAACCTGCGCCCAATCCTGGTAACAGATAATCGTTCCTATTGCCAAAGCTACCAGTCCAAGCACCACAAATGATTTAGCAATTGAAACCATATTCACAACCAGCTTAACGAGTATTCCCACGATTATGAGAATAAACCAGACCGGAATCAATAATATTTTCCCAATGAGCTTTAAACAAAACATCTTTCTCCTCCTCTCAGTCAGACAGCAAACTGCGGCATGTCATGATTCACTTCTGCCTTATAGTACCCATCGATCGTTGTCGGGGCATTGAATAATGCTGCCAGCATATATTTCTTGATATTTTTCACCTTTGATGTATTCTTCTTGAAACAGTCAAGAACATACTCGATGTGGGAATAATTCAGTTTTAAAAACTTGCCGCGTACCAGTTCTGCCGGATACCAGTTACTTGCGATCAGGATCTTTTCGCTACTGCACAGAACTGTTTCCAAAATAAGCTCATAAATGCCCTGAATCAATGCTTCGTCATACTGATACGCAATAAGTAATGACTCATAATCTATGTTTTCCTTGATGAGATCCTGATAAGCGGATACCGTATTCATCATATCAACATCTGATCTCTGTCTATCGGATATGATTTGATCTGATTTATTCTTACTCTCTTTAATATCGCTAGTATTATTATAATTAGAGTTTGAATTGCAAACTTCTTGAAGTTTATTTTCAGGACTTCTTGAAGTTTGTTTTTGGGACTTCATGGAGTTTGTTTTATAAACTTCTGCATCTTCCAGAGTATCAACATTGGTTTGTTTTGTAAACTTCTGTGCTTCCTCTGCTGATTGTTCCGCCTGTTCCTCATAGACCATGAAGCTTTTTACATATATGATGTTAGCTTTTCCAAATCCCTGCCTGCGCTTTTCAATCAAACCGATTCCATTCTCATCATCCAGTTCCTGCAGCGATTTTACAGCTTTATTCCTTCCACAGTTCAACAGTTCCATGATATCTTCAATGGAAAAATAGATGTATGCCCGGTTCTGTTCATCAAACCACTGATTTTTGATGGACAAAGACATTCTATCCAGCATCAGACCGTATAATATCTTTGCATCACTGCTCAGATTTTTAAAATATTCATTTTTGAATAAAAGTTTTGGTATCCGGTAGAAGCTGTACTGATCAGCTTCATTCCCGTAAAAGTATCGAAATGTCAATTTCTGATCCATATTTTCTCCTTTCCTGCGGTAGTAGTTCCATAATGGACATTTCTTACTCACGCTACCGCAAAGTCTTTTACGTAATAAATGCTTGGCAGCCCCATGCCTCTAAAATGCTTTTCTATAAGTCCGGCATTTTCAAGCTCTGTCAGACATTCCCTTGCTTTTTTTCTGGTTACTCCCATGTCTTTCTGGATTTCCTGAATCGGATAAACAACATACATCCGGTTTCTTTCATCGACCCATTTATTCTTCACCGCCATTCCCATACGGTCTAAAAGAAGACCGTAGAGAACTTTTGCATGAATGGTAATTCCCGTAAATATTTTTTCAGTAACCAGCATCTTTGGAATATGTATAAAAGAATACTGATCCGCCTGTTTTCCATACATATATTTAAAATCCATCACATTACCTCCTGTTCCTGTTTCCATTTCTCCAATAATGATTCAATCACTTTCTCCACGTCTTCCGATGTATAATTCTTTGGAAAATATTTCGTCAGCTTCTTTTCATTCAAAGTTACCTTTCTTGCCGGAGCCTTTACCGGAATATGGCTATTCAGAATACTGATCATCAGACTCTGGGTAACCGGTCCTTGTCCAAGATAATTTCTTAAAGCTGCAATTTGGTTCGGTTTGATAAATCCATTGTCACAGATATATTCATAAATCCATTTCTGTACATCCGGTGGAATATATGATATATCAACAGCAATGGTAAAGTTCAGACGTTTCTTGTCTACCAATTCCAGTAAATCTGGGATAAGTTCTGTCAAGCGGATGTATCTTTGAACCTGTTTATAGCTTTCTCCGGTTCCTTGAGCAATTGCTTCTGTTGTTCTTTTAAACTTTGGGACATTTTGTCCCAAAGTTAAATCAGTCCTTTCACCTTGATGTCTCATTGCTTCCATTTTCATTTTATAAGCGAATGCCTTCTCACTCGGAAGCAACTCCTCTCTTTGGATATTGGCATCTACCATGGCAATCACAGCTTCATCATCCGTCATTTCTCTGACAATTGCCGGTATTGTTATTAACCCCGCCTTCTGTGCCGCATGCATCCGACGATGGCCGGAGATCATTTCATATCCATCATTTTGATCCGGACGGATCAGAACCGGGGTCAAAACTCCTGATTCACTGATGCTTTCTATGAGATTCTGCATTTTCTCATCATCAATTACTTTAAATGGATGACCTGCAAAGGACTTTATTTTATCAATCTCAATCTCCATTGCAGACTCTTCATTTACAACTCCCAGAAGTTCATCAATACTTGTCAGTTTGATTTTCTCGCCGCTTCTATTTTTCATTTTCTAAAACCTCCTGTGTAAGACTCTTATATGCATTGGACACTTTGCTCCTAGGACAGTGAGCATAAATACTGATTCCCTCTGCACTTGTTTCTGCCGCCTTTACCGATAACGGTATTACATTTTCAAAAATCGTGATCTTTGAACCGTAGGTAACGTGGAGCATGGTTGAAATATCTTTTGCGTAATTTGTTCTGAAATCTACCATAGTCAGAAGAATTCCCATGATCTGCAATTTCCGGTTCAGTCTTTTCTTTACCATAGAAATGGTTTTGATCAGCTGCTGGAGACCTTTCACCGGCAAATATGCTGCCTGTACCGGAATCAGAACTGCATCCGAAGCAACCAGTGCATTGATCGTCATCATGCCAAGGCTGGGCATACAGTCGATCAGGATATAATCGTATCGTTCTCTCATCATTTCGATATAATCTTTCATGATCATTTCCCGGCTCATCACATTTCCCAGCGTTACTTCCAAGGCTGACAATTCAATATTTGCCGGTAACAGATCCACATTTTCCTCATGATGAAGAATTCCATCCTCCGGTTTTATTTCTTCCTCATTAATAACTGCCAGCATAATTGTTGCCAGGGTAGTACCAAGATCATCCGGTTCCACATACCCAAGACTGGCTGTCAGGCTTCCCTGGGGATCCGCATCAATCAAAAGCACCTTTTTCCCTTCTTTCGCCAGGCCGATCCCTAAGTTTACTGTTGTCGTTGTCTTTCCGACCCCGCCTTTCTGATTTGTAACAGCGATTACTTTACACATTCTTCATTCCTCCGTTTCTTATTTGTCCCAGTATTGTTCCATCCATATTTTTAAGATTGCTACGATTTCACGCTTCATCATTTCCGGTGTATAGTTGTTGGGAAAATATCTGTGAAGCTGTTCATTTGTAAATGTGACTCTTGTTATTTCTCCTTTTTTTATTTCACTGAGAATTTCCTGCATCTTTTCTAAAGTCAGCTTTCCATCTTTGCTCAATTTTTTTATTCGCTGTGCCTGAGAAAGAGAGGGCACTGACTGAGCATAATCCATGGCTTCGATTAGCTGTTTTTGTTCCTTTTCCTTTAATGCTGCCAGTTCAACTGCCGGATTGAAGGAAATCAGTTCATCATCTAACTGCTGTAAAAGCTCTGGAATCAGGTTCGTGAGAGTAATATATCTTTGCACCTGCTTTGGACTTTCACCTGTTTCTTCTGCGATAATTTCCACTGTTCTCTTTCCTTTTAAATTGTGGTCGATTTGGCTACGCGGTCTTCCTGCAGTCCTTTTCATAGCATCATTCTTCATTTTGTAAGCAAAAGCTTTCTCGCTGTAACTGATCCGTTCCCTTTGAAGATTAGAATCCACCATTTTTATAATGGCTTCCTCATCGTTCATTACCCGAATAATCACAGGCACTTTCCGATATCCAAGCTGCTGTGCTGCATATTTTCTTCTGTGACCAGAAATGATTTCGTATACACTATCTGGTACCGGCCTTACGATCAGCGGATTTAAAACACCATATTTTTTTATGCTGTCTTTCAGAAGATGCATATCCTTATCATCTTCAACCTTGAATGGATGATCTTTAAAAGATCTGAGCCTTTCAATCTCAATTTCAATTATCTGTTCATCATCAAACTGAGTAGCTGCTTCTTTTCCTGCCATTAAACTCCTCCTTTTCCTGTAATCCAAACAAAAAATGCCCGTTCAGATTAGATTCTTTTATTTGAATCTGATCCAAACGAGCATCCCGTTTGCCATTAGCTACAGCTAATGAAACATTCTATTGTTTCAGCTAATAGAAGTTTGCAGAAGTTCCTTTTATAGAAGGATTTTACACCGCTTTACCCTGTTTTACATCCCCAATCTGAGGTTTCAACAGGAACGAACCCCGATGTTAGCAGGAAGTTCATTTTTTCCCGTTTGCAAAACAGCATTTTTGATTAGCTGCCAGCTAACGAATATCACTTCAAATTAGCTGGAAATTCATTTCTCACTTGCTTTTTCTTCATCGAAAATAATAAAAAGCGGAAGATGGTTTTGCTAATTTTGCTAACCATTTTCCGCTTGATATACCGTCTCCGGGAGGATTTGAACCTCTGACCCCTCGCTTAGGAGGCGAGTGCTCTATCCAGCTGAGCTACGAAGACAAGTACCGATTTTTGGCTTAAACACTAAGTTTTCAGCCTTTTGGTTCGGTAACCGATATATGATTTTCAGCTGATTTTTAATCAACTGCAGATCATCAGATTATGAAATTGTAACAGTAGAACATCCGCCAAAATGGGGAAAGCTCCGTTGTTAATTTTGTCTCTTCCAGAATAGATTCGAACTCCAAGTTCTTTTTTCTGTTTTCCCTCAGGGTTCAGCCGCGGCTCCTTCTTAGGAGGCGAACGCTCTATCCTACTGAGCTACAGAGACATTTATTCAATTTTTGGCTTATTTCCTGGGTTTTTGGAACTTCAGCCTGTATTAAGAATGCTCCGAAGAGCGGTTCTTCTAATCAAAAAGAGGTCGATTTTCGACCGGTTTATTAGCAGCATCCGTATAATTGACCCTTCCGCCATTGTTAGACGGGAAGTCGGAACTGTCGCGTCGGGAGTCAATTCTCAAGAAGATTTGAACTCACAACAGAATTACTGTTTTTCAGCAGACTCGTGCTCGCCCTTTTTCTTAGGAGGCGTGTGCTCTATCCAGCTGAGCTATATGGACGTGTCTGATATATGATTATAGCCCGATCAAAGTCGAACTGCAATCCCTTATTTAGTTTTTTTTGAGGTGGCCGTTGTAACGCAACCTTAGGAGGCGTGTGCTCTATCCAGCTGAGCTATATGGACATATATGGTTGTGAAACATTTCGAACACTTCCAAAAGTTTCACAACCATTATTTTACTATATTTATTTTGAAATTACAAGAATTAATTCTAAATTTGAAAACTTAATAGTGCAGCTGACCCTGCAGCCAGATTGTTCCTTTGAAGCGGCGTCCAACTGCCGGTTCACCGAGAAGATCTTTGCTGTTGATGCAGATATCAAACTGTATATCATTGCTCTCTATAGTCATCTGGCAGATTTCTTCACCTGTCAGGATATTCTTAAATTTCATGATATCCAGAATCTCACCAAGAACATTATACTGATCACATTCAATTCCATAAGGCATGAAATAAGAGTCCACGATCGTGAGAACATCATCTGTAACAATTCTCTGGGAAATCATGGAGTAAGTATCCATATCCTCCATTGTAAGGCTCTCCATAGCTTCCTCATCACCATTACGCGCTGCTGCAATCAGATTAGTCCTGTTTTTGGAAAGCTCTCTCTCCACCTTTACCGCTTCCTTATCCTTCTGCAGCGGAAACAGGATCTTTCCCTCAGAAGCCAGACCGGAAACCGTCACCGGACGGTCCCCCGGGTCTTTCAGGCCTTTGTATTTCTCCTGCATATATTCTGCCAGATTCTGCAGATAAAAGATCATAGTCACGCCAATACGCAGATCATCACATGCTCCTGCATAAGATTCCTTATCTGTATGACGTTCAACAGTCACTTTTTCCCTGGATGTGATTCCTGTTCCCCTGAAAAATGGGAAATAATATTCCACGTGAAACTCACCGTTCTCATCGTACTGACCACAAACGCTGATTCCACAGTCACAGCCATAATTCTTGGAAAACTGTACAAATACGCCTTCCGGATGATTTTCCACGCAAACCTTTTCATCGTAGCTTGCGATCACATCACGGATGATCTCTTTTATTTCACTTCTTCTGGTAATCTGTGAAAAACCAACGGTCTTTAAATAACTGTGCACAAGAACACCTCCCTGAAAAAGCCTGCGTTTCTCTTACGCGCGTGTCTTTTTCTCAATCTTTGTCATACCGCCCATATATGGCTGCAGAGCTTTTGGAATGTTTACAGATCCATCTGCATTCAGGTTATTCTCCAGGAAAGCAATGAGCATTCTCGGAGGTGCTACTACTGTATTGTTTAATGTATGAGCGAGATATTTCTTGCCATCTTTGCCGTTTACACGGATTTTCAGACGACGTGCCTGTGCATCTCCAAGGTTGGAGCAGCTTCCTACCTCAAAGTATTTCTTCTGACGTGGAGACCATGCCTCAACATCGAGGGATTTTACCTTAAGATCAGCAAGGTCACCGGAGCAGCACTCAAGCGTACGAACCGGAATATCAAGAGAACGGAACAGATCTACTGTATTCTGCCACAGCTTGTCGAACCACATCTTACTCTCCTCTGGCTTGCAGACAACGATCATCTCCTGTTTCTCGAACTGATGGATACGGTAAACACCTCTCTCCTCAAGTCCATGAGCACCTTTCTCTTTACGGAAGCACGGAGAATAGCTTGTAAGTGTCTTCGGAAGCTCTTCCTCCGGGATGATCTGGTCAATGAATTTACCGATCATGGAATGCTCACTTGTTCCGATCAGGTAAAGATCCTCACCTTCGATCTTGTACATCATAGCATCCATCTCCGCAAAGCTCATAACGCCTGTAACAACGTTGCTTCTGATCATGAAAGGCGGTACGCAGTAAGTAAATCCCCGGTTGATCATGAAATCTCTTGCATAGGAAATTACTGCGGAATGAAGGCGTGCGATATCACCCATCAGATAATAGAATCCGTTACCGGCAACACGTCTTGCGCTGTCAAGATCGATTCCATCAAAATTCTCCATGATATCTGTATGATACGGAACTTCAAAATCCGGAACAACCGGCTCACCAAATTTCTCAATCTCTACGTTCTGGCTGTCGTCTTTACCGATCGGTACAGAAGGATCGATGATGTTCGGGATCACCATCATATCTTTCAGAAGCTCTTCCTCAACCTCTTTCTCTCTCTGAGAAAGTTCCTCAATACGAGTTCCGGATGCAGCAACCTGTTTTTTAACCTCTTCTGCCTCTTCTCTTTTTCCCTGGCCCATAAGAGCACCGATCTGTTTGGAGATCTTGTTTCTCTCAGCACGGAGAGCCTCAACCTCCTGCTTAATCTCTCTGTTTTCTTTATCAAGTTCGAGAACCTTGTCAACCAGCTCCAGTTTGCTGTCCTGGAACTTATTGCGGATATTCTGCTTTACAACCTCCGGATTCTCTCTCACAAACTTAATGTCTAACATGATATTCCTCCTGTATTAAAAATATTCTTACTCTTTGCAGTTTTTTATTCCTTCTCAATCTCACCAAGGCCAAAGTTTACTGCTTTTCTCAAAGCTTCCACTTCTTCCTGACTAAGTACAACATAGGACTCACCTTTTACAATCTCCTTTAAATAAAGGAAACAGTTATCGCGGCTGTGAACCGCATTCAAGATCAGACCCGTATTGTTTTTATCAAGAAGCGCCAGTGCAAAGCTGAGTTTTCCACCTACATCATCAAATGCATCATACTTCTCAACGCCATATTTGCTGAACATTACATTCATATTTTTTTTGATAAAGCTGATGTCATGATCATGATCTTCCTTTGCTTCATACAGCCGATCGATCTGTGCAAATTTTCTTACAAAAACTTTTTCCAGTGACTGTGCATCTCCGCCTCTCATAAACATCTTGTACTTCCGTTCCAAACGGCTGAGACGCATATTGCTACTCACCACATTGATCAGAAGAATGATGGTAAGGATCAGCAAAACAATGATCACAATCCCGGAATCAATTCCCATGCTTTCAAAAATCCCGCTCATTCTGCCTCCTATCTGATAGATTCGAACAGATCAATGATCCTCTCCAGTTCATCTCTGGAATAATATTCAATTTCAATTTTACCTTTGTTGTTTTTCTTTCGCTGAATGGATACCTTTGTTCCCATGATACCCTTCATTTTTTCTTCCAGGCTCTCATAAATGGCATCTTCTGCTGTGTTTCTCTCTGTTTTTACTTTTCTCGCAGGAGAAACCAGATTCTTTACAAGTTTTTCCGTCTCACGAACACTGAGTTTTTCATCAAAAACCTTCATGGCTGTTGTTTCCTGAAGAGCTTCATCAGAAATTCCCAGAAGTGCTCTCGCATGACCAGCTGAGATCATATCTGCAATTACCATCTCCTGAACTTTTGAAGAAAGCTTCAGAAGACGCATGGAATTAGTTACTGCAGTTCTGCTTTTGGCAACTCTGTCTGCGATTTCATCCTGTTTCAGGTGAAACTCTTCCATCAGACGTTTGTATGCCATCGCTTCCTCTATAGGATTCAGGTCTTCCCGCTGAATGTTCTCGATCAGGGAAATTTCTACGATTTCCTGGTCTGTAAACTCTTTTACAACAACAGGAACTTCCTTGAGCCCTGCCATCTTGGCAGCTCTCCAGCGGCGTTCGCCTGCAATGATCTCAAAATAATCCTTCTTATCGGATACCAACAACGGCTGAAGAACACCGTACTGTTTAATGGATTCCGAAAGTTCCAACAGCGCATCCTCATCAAAATGTCTTCTGGGCTGATTCAGATTTGGTTCTACGCTGGAAATTTTCACAAGTCGTTCTGCGGCCGGATTATCTTTTTCAGTTGGTTTGTCTTTTTTTACAACTGCAGATCCTGTCTTTTTTGCAGGTTCCTTTGACGGACCGCCTGCTTTGTTCGGGATCAGTGCGTCAAGACCCTTTCCAAGGCCTCCTGTTCTTCTTCCAGCCATCACTCGCCCTCCCTGCCTATAACTTCTTCTGCCAGGAGGCGATAACTCTCTGCTCCTGTAGATCGTGAATCGTACAGATTGATCGGTTTTCCATAGCTTGGTGCCTCTGCAAGTCGTACATTTCTCGGTATGATCGTTTTGTATATATTCTGGTCCAGGTTTTCTTTTACATTTTCTACAACCTGAAGTGACAGATTTGTTCTGGCATCATACATAGTAAAGACCACACCTTCGATCTTCAGTCTCTTATTCAATCGGTCTCTTACCAGTTCGATGGTATGTATCAACTGTGACAAACCTTCCAATGCATAATACTCACACTGAATCGGCACCAGAACGGAGGTTGCGGCTGTCAAAGCATTAATTGTAAGCATACTCAGTGACGGCGGACAATCCATGATTATGTAATCATATTTCCGGCGAAGTTTATCCGTGATCTTTTTCAGAATAAATTCTTTATCCTCAAGATCAACCAGTTCAATTTCTGCACCGGAAAGATTCATATTCGATGGTATCAGGTCAACATTATCTACAACGTTCTTTATAATGGTATCCTTGGTCTCTGCTTCTCCAAGCAGCAGCTCATAAAGGGTGTTTTCTACTGCATTCTTGTCTGCGCCAAGTCCACTGGTCGTATTTCCCTGCGGATCAATGTCGATGGCAAGAACCTTTTTCCCTTTTTCAGCAAGGCAGGCCGACAGATTGATGGCTGTCGTTGATTTTCCAACCCCGCCTTTCTGATTGGCAACTGCAATGATTCGTCCCATTGTACCCCTCCTTTTTATTTTTTTAAGGGATTTTTACTCATTGGATATCATTATAACACTTTTATTTTTAAACTGCCACATAATGTTTCACGTGAAACAATAGAAAATAGGTTTTGAATTATTTTATTTATTGTGTAGTATACCCAAACTCATTCCGGACTAAACAGAAGTTTGACAGTAACAGTACATCGATTATAAAGTCGATCAATTCCGCATAAACTTCCAGTTTTATTTGTTACCAATCAGACTATATATTTTACGCCATAAAAACGTACCAGAAATGAAGTTCCCATTTATAGATATTTTGCTGAAATTGTTCTGATTTATCGTAATCTCGAAAATAATTCGATTTTCTCGGTATAGATATATTATCTTTTATGGAACCTTGCACACTGCTACATAGGCATCGAAATCCCTTTCTTTTACAGCATTTATAGCATTTTCAAATTTTATCTGAACACTAAAAACATTACTATTATTATCAAGCGAATAAAAACATCTGTAAACGCATTCGCAGTTCTACACTGAATAACTGCTTCGCGATTTACCAAAAGGACTACAAGCTACTCTTCCCTGATAAGAAGCAGTTCTTCAACCACTGCTTATCGTTTCTTGCAATTGAAGCCAAAAACAGGGGGACCTCCTGATTCGAGTCATACAAACAAAAACATCCGAAGTTGCTACGCAGCTTTACACCGAATAACTGCTCCGCAGTTTATTAAAACTTGCTTGTACTCTTCCTGATACAAGCAAATCCCCAACCACTGCTTATTGTAGTTCACAATTGAAGCAGGTGAATTACTTGATTCGATTAAAATTTATATTAAACCTACCATAAAACACATAAGCACGAACTACAGCTGTTTTTTATTTCTGCAATTGTCAAAGATGGGGTTATAACTCTTTATTCTTAATCTGTCTTCGGATGTTTCACGTGAAACATCCGAAGACAGATTATCAAACCAATATTCATAATTGAAGCAAGTGACTTCCTCGATCCGGTTAAAAATGCCATCAACGAAATCGATCCAAGACACGGTTTGACTTGTAACTGCAAGGGTACTGAACAGTTACGAACACATTATAAAATCAATGAGAAATATCAAAAAAATACTCCGATATATTCTCTCTGGCATTATCTGTATCACGAAAGCATGTAAAAAATACAAGAAACTCCATCCACAAAATAATGTGGCTGTTATCTTTATATTCCCCAAAAGCATCTATATATAGTAAATGGAAACTTCTTTTCCCGGAGTGTTTTTATAGCGTGAAATACATGTATCTCTCGTGAAAAAAATATAATATTATGAAACTGGAATTTTCGATTTTTGTTTATTTTATTATGTTTACAAAAGATTTGCGTATTTATTTCATTTTTCTTCCAATCCTGTTATATATTCGTTATGTACATGTTAACTAAAGGCTTTTTCAAGCATAGTTTCATTTTGTAATATCCAATATAAAATGTATCTGAATAAGGTTCCGGCATAGAACTGGCATAAAATAAATTTCACTTAATAGGCTTTTTTCTTCTAAATCAAGCCGTAAAAGACTTCCCTGTCTTCCCTTTATCTCAGTCATGCGGACAAAAATTTTTGCATTCGATCATAGTTTTACACAAAATAGCTGTTTTACAGTTTATCAGGAAGAGTACAAGTATTTTCCCACCCACAGCTTATTGTTTTTTTGTAATCGAAGCAGCTGCTTTCTTTTATTCGATCAATCAAAATTTCACATGTTTAAAGTAGGAACGGATCTATATTTTATCTTTTTGCCGTATGTGTGCAGGTGCACATTTTATATTTTAAGGCTTTTTTATATGTGCATGCGTGTAAAGTACGTTTTATAGTACTTTTTTTATTTAAAGTACTATAATTTGTACTTTAATACTTTTTTATTCGTAAACATCCTATTATTTCTCTTTATTTTCCAGTATTTTCTTTTATAAAGTCCTTTTTATCGTACTTAATGTTTGTGTTATTATCATTATTATAGTGTTCTCTTCGCAGAAATAATCTCTTATTTTTCTTTATTTCATCCTTACTCTTATATCGTTCTATAAAATCCCCCCATATTTTCCGCCTTACCCTCCGTTTTTTCATATAAATACACATTTTTACTACATTCACTTAACTTGTTAATTCCCCATCCAGTTCACAAAAGCATCTGACCGAAATCATGGGGAATACTGATGACAGTATCTGGCAACTCACCTTACGCAGTTCTACACCCAATAGCTACTTTGCAATTTATCAGGACCTGCTTACAATCTACCCATAACAGTGGCCACATGAATTAGTGCAGTACCTTGTTTTCAGACATGCCCACTTTTCCTGTTTCTAAACGCCGTTGCATTCTTCCTAATGCACGCCACCCGCTGCTTATTACTTATTACTTATTACTTATTACTTATTACTTATTACTTTTTCGTAATTGAAGCAGGGGACTTACTGTTAACTGGTAATATTATCCTCCGAGTTTTTTTGTGAATAAAGACCACTGAAAGCCCTGGACATACCATGCAAATTTATGTGATTAGCATAATTTCTGTGCATCGCGAAGTGTATTACCAAGAACGGAGTGATCAGTAATCAGGAAACTGCTTGATTTAATTCAAGCAGATAAAAGCATCCGTTTCACTACTTGCTCATAACCGAATAAGTGCTTCGCAGTTTATCAGAAGGAGCCTGCGCTTCTCCTGATGCAAGCAAGTTCCCCTGATTATTGCTTTTCGAAATCGAACCAGGGGACTTATTTGATTCAGTTAAAAACACTTCTTCTCTTGCCTCATTTTCCCCTGAAATGCTATAATCCATAAAGAAAGCATTCGCAAACACCTTGCAGTTTGCGGCTAATACATTGTTTCGTAAATAACTATACTAATCGCGTGGGATGTGGATTCGAGTGTGCAGGTATAAAAATGCAGGCGTAGCTGGCTATGCTGAGGCTTTTAGATCTGTGCAGTCGGATTCACCAACAAGTAATTGGTATAGTTATTTCGAAAACAATGTACTAGTCATTTATCATCTGATCGAAAGGAATATTTTATACATGAACACCACAAATAATCGCAACGATCTCTATAAAAAACAATTAGACAAGACTTTAAATGGCAATGAAAAGATCGAAACTGCCATTGCAGCACTCCAAAAAGAAGCAACCGAAGAAATGCTTGCTCATACTCTCACCGTGATCCGTCGCAGAATGCAGGAGCAGGCACAGCTGATCATTGCTGTAGAACCTCCAAAAGGTGATGGAAAAATTTCTCTTCATGCGATCAAAACCAACGATGGAAAGCAATGGTGGGCTGCATTTACCAGCTTTGACGAAGAGTTAAAAGGCAGTGATAAGATCATGTCCACATTTACCGCAGATATTGATAAGATTTTTGCTTCTGCATTGCAAGAGCCGTCTGTTGAGGGAGTAATTCTCAATCCATGGAACCGCACACTGATGCTGAACAAAACCCTTATCAACATCATCCTCGGCAATCCTGTATAGCATCAGCTCTGTCGGATAACAAGTCCAATGTTTCACGTGAAACACTTGGTATTTTACTGAAGTATAAAAGCATTCCAGCGGATAACAGCATCCTCTTCGCTACTTGCTCATAACCAAATAACTACTTCGCATTTTATCAGAAGGAGCTTTTCCTTCTCCTGATACAAGTAAGTCCCCTGCTTATTGCTCTTCGCAATTAAAGCAGGGACTTACTTGATTCGGTTCCAAATCTGATTTCTATGTATCATGAAGCATATTGGCGATGCTACTGTTCACTGATAATATTCCGTAATTTTTTTATAAACGAAGGTCGCAGAAAGCCCGAGACCATACCGCACCAATTTATGCGATCAACATAAATTCTTTGCATTGCGAAGCGCGTTACTGAAAGCAGAACGAACAGCAACTTAGCGATCATCGCCAAGAACAGAATGGACAGTAGCGTCAGCATACAATAACAAGGTTAGGGTTCCCACAAAAGCATTGTAAATTTTTCGTTCCTGTCGTATAATAAAGCAAAGAAATATTCAGAAAAAATCAGATCAGATACCTGAATTACGTTACATCTGTCCTGATTATTTTTACGAATTCCAGGAGGCTTTTTAATGAAGAAAAATGGACACAGACTACTTACTCTTGCAGCTTTAGTCGGAACTGCCGCAGGTGTTATTCATATTGCTAACCGTTTCATAGATGCCACATCTCAGCTTAAAGATATGCTGGAACAGCCACACAGCAAAACCTATGACTGGCGTTTTGGAAAGATTTTTTATACAAAACAGGGACATGGCACCCCTATTCTTCTTATTCATGATATCATGCCAGGTGCTTCCGGTTATGAATGGAATGCCATAGAGAAGCAGCTCGCAACCGAACATACCGTTTACACCATTGATCTTCTTGGATGTGGACGTTCCGAAAAACCGGATATTACTTATACCAATTTTGTATTTGCTCAGTTACTCTGTGATTTTGCCAAGAATGTGATTCGTGAAGAAACCGATGTTATTGCCAGTGGTTTCTCAGGTTCTTTTGCGATCATGGCTTACCGTAACAATTCCGACCATTTCCGCAAGATCATGCTGGTCAATCCACCAAGCTTCAGTTCCCTGAAGCAGGCACCTTGTAAAGACAACAAGCTCTTTAAGTATTTTATCGAGCTTCCGATTTTCGGAACTCTGATCTATCATATGGTAGCTTCCCGCGAATCCATCAGCAGTCTGTTTATGGAAAAGCTGTTCTACAATCCCTTCCATGTAACAGATACGCTGGTAGACACCTATTATGAATCCGCTCACAAGGGCGGTTCCAACGCCAAATATCTGTATTCCAGCTACATTGGCAAATACCTGAATATCAGCATTAATAATGCCGTAGAATCTTCCGATGCATCCATCTATATTATTTCCGGAGAAAAAGAAGCTTCCGCTTCTCTTATCGCAGAGGAATACCAGAAGCTGAATTCTTCCATTGAAACCGCTGTGATTCCGGAAACCAGACATCTTCCTCATCTGGAAGATCCGGAACATTTCCTGGAACAGGTAGCTATTTTCCTGTAAAAACAACTTATGATCCGGCAACAAAAACAAAATTTATCTATAGTAATTTTGGAAATCAACGCATCAAAAGTACATTGTTCATGTTCGGAGCCGTTGAGCTTCATGCAGTAATTTGTGGAAATGCTATAAACCAACAAAAAGCCAATAAAAAAAGAGTACTGTTTCACGTGAAACATGAGTTTTCCCTCAAACAAACGTGAAACAATACTCTTTATTTTTTACCAGACTCACAGCATGCATCCGAACATTTCTCTTATCTAAGTGCCTGCTCCAGATACATGTGTGTTGTATTATCGATCAGCTTATGTGTCAGCTCTGCCATATGCTGTGTACTCTCCTGATTCTCAGAAGACAGCCATGTCTTGATCATTCCCACGCATCCATTCAGACAAAACGCATACGCATACTCAATATCACGGTTGTCTTTCGGCAGACGAATTGACAAGCGATGCAGCACTGTATCTGCGATCAGTTTTTCTATACGATTCACAAAAGCCATATCTCCATTCTTTCCAAGAAGTGCGATACAAATATCCTTATTATGATCCAGAATCGTAAATATCTGCTCAATAAAAGGATACGAGCTCTCCTTATTATTAAGAGGATCCAGAGGATAGTCTGCCACCAGATGCGTAATTTCCTCCATCAATTCAGCCTCTATGGATTCCAGCATCTGATAGATATCTGTATAGTGAAGATAAAATGTGGAGCGGTTGATATCAACTTCTTCCACCAGTTCCTTTACCGTAATTTCCTTAATACTCTTCTTCTGCATAAGACGGGCAAGCCCCGCTCGCAACTGTGCCTTGGTCTTACGTACTCTTCTGTCAACTTTTTCCGCCATCTTAATTCCCCCTGCAATTCAAAAAAGCAAGCACGTTTCCTCCGCCTCAATCACCTGTTTCTTACGATACTCTGCAACTGTCATACAATGCATAATGCATCCTTCAAACGAATAAAAGCATTCGCTTTCTCTACGCCGATCTGCATGATACCAGATATCTGCTGTTGTTAAGAATTGACAAGATCAAAATTGTTAACGACGCCGACCTACACGATACCAGATATCTGCTGCATATTTGTGTTGAAACATAGGAATCCTGTCTGCATTTAATATTACCAACTGCACATAAATTCAAAGTAAATAAAGTACTTTTTGTCTATTATGCAGTTTTTTATTTGTAATAGACACTTCCATTATTTCCGTCTATTAATATACATTCAGTAAATATTTAATGGTTGTATCTGTGGTACGTGTTTAGTATAATACATCACGTAAAGAAAATCAACACTTTGTTTGATAATGGAGTATTAAGCTATTAATAGATTTTAATACGATTAATAGATCTCGTCACCATTACTGGAATAAAGTTTGATTAATCAACTATATTTGATAATACAATTTAATAAGAAAGGGATAGGTAATATGATCAAAAACGAATGGAAAAGCTTACTTCGTAACAAGCTCATGCTTATCGTCGTAATCGCCATTATCGTAATCCCGATCATCTATGCAGGTCTGTTTCTGAAATCCATGTGGGATCCTTACGGAAACGTAGACAGCCTGCCAGTGGCCGTGGTAAACGAAGACAAACCTGTCGAGTATAATGGCAAGACCTTAAGCATAGGTAAGGACATGACGGATGAGCTGAAAGACAACGACTCAATGGCATTTAACATTGTAGACAGCAAGACAGCAGAGGACGGTCTGGCCAATGGAACCTATTACATGGTTATCAAAATCCCGGAAAATTTCTCCGCAAACGCAGCCACTGTAATGGACAACGATCCAAAGCAAATGGAGCTATCCTATGAGACAAACCCTGGAACCAACTATATCGCCTCCAAGCTCAGTGAAACAGCAATGCTGAAGCTTCGTGATAACATTGCTTCCAAGGTTACGGAAACCTATACAGAAACCGTTTTTGATTCTATCTCAGAAGCAGGTGACGGAATGCAGGAAGCTGCAGACGGATCCGGAAAGATCGAAGACGGACTGAATACAGCAGCTGATGGTAACAAAACAATTACCAAAAACCTTAAGAAGCTTTCCACCAGTACTCTTACTTTCGTAAGCGGTGCTGACAGTCTCACCGAAGGTCTTAAGACCTACACCGATGGTGTTGCAAAGGTTAACGATGGTGCAAAGAGCCTGGACGATGGTGCAGATCAGCTGAACAGCGGCGTTGCAACTCTCACAGAAAAGGTTCCTGAGCTGACAACCGGTGTGGATACTCTGGATAAAGGTGTTCAGCAGTACACCGCTGGTGTGGATGAGCTTAATAAAAATTCTGATGCACTGAAATCCGGTGCAAGCAGCCTGGAATCCGGTGCAAACCAGCTGAACAGCGGCGTTGCAGCTCTGACAGAAAAGGTTCCTGAGCTGACAACCGGTGTAGATACTCTGGATGAAGGTGTTCAGCAGTACACCGCTGGTGTGGATGAGCTTAATAAAAATTCTGATACACTGAAATCCGGCGCAAGCAGCCTGGAATCCGGTGCAAATGCATTAAGTACAGGTATTGATACTCTTTCCGACGGAGCAACACAGTATGTAGCTGGTGCTGACACTCTTGCAGATGGAACTACCACCTATGTGGCTGGTGCTGGCAAACTCGCAGCCGGTGCCAAAGAGCTTGCAAAACTTGAAGACGGACTCACAACAGTTTCCAATGGTATCTCTCAGCTGAATACCGGTGTTACCAAAGGAACCGATGACTCACAGTCACTGATATCCGGAACACAGCAGCTGGAAAACGGACTGAAAGCCCTGAACGATAAGGTTTCTGCTCTGAAAGAGGGAACAACACAGGAATCCATCAACAAGCTTGCAGCCGGCCTTACTTCCGCAAAGGATGGTATGGACACAGCCGCAGCTGGTATGAACAGTGCTGCAGCTGGTATGAACAATGCCGCAGATGGAATCAACAACGCAGCCGGATATATTACTCAGGCCGCAGGCATCACAAGTCAGACCAGCAGCAGTATCACAGACAGTCTGATCCCTGCTCTCCAGAATGCAGGCACACAGTTCTCACAGGTAGGTGATCAGGTCAGCAACATCCTTACAGGATACGGACAGCAGACAACGGAGGCACTTACTGATGCAAATACCAAGATCGGTACTGCCGGACAGACAATGACCGATTTAGCAGCACAGCTTCAGGCGATTCAGGCAACCGCTTCTGAAGACGGAACCATTTCCGCAGCAGCTCTGAATGATGTGATCAACGCTTTAAACAGCGTAGCCGGTGGAATGACTGGCGTGGACGGTTCTTACATGAGCAGCTATTCTGATCAGGTTTCACAGCTTGCAGCTGGTGTATCCGGTCAGCTCTCTTCTACTCAGGAAAACCTGAATACTGTTGCTTCCAAGCTTAACGAAGCAGCTTCCGGACTGACTCAGATCTCCGGAGGACTGACTCAGGGTGCCGGCACACTTTCTGAGGGTGCAACAACCATGACAGATGGTGCAAACCAGATGAGTGCAGGTGCAACAACCATGAGCGCAGGTGCAGAGCAGTTATCTGCAGCTACAAGTCAGCTTCCTACAGATCTGATCGCTCAGCTTTCTGCAGGTGTTACCCAGCTGTATCAGGGTGCACAGGCTGTAAACACAGGAACCAAGAACGTTTCCGCAGGACTTCAGTCTCTGGAAGACGGCACAGTCGAAGCCTTCCCGGCTGCAGCAGCAGGAATCAAAGCTCTGAACAATGGATTTGACCAACTGACATCTTATGATAAGCAGCTCAACGACGGTGCAAAGAATCTGAAAACAGCCGGCAAACAGATCACTGACGCACTTCCGGATATCAAATCCGGTGCAGGTCAGCTGGCAGATGGTTCTAAGGCACTGACAGATGGAATCACAACTTACACCGATGGTATTGCTAAGCTTTCTGAAAACAGTGCTGCTCTTACAGACGGCACCAAGAAACTGGCAACAGGAGCCAAGGCTCTTTCCAGCGGTGCTGCTACTCTTGCAGATGGAACAAAAGCATTAGCCGATGGTTCCGGAACACTGACAACCGGAATCACAACCTACACCGATGGTGTTGCTAAGCTTTCCGAAAACAGCTCCGCTCTTACAGACGGTACCAAAAAGCTCTCAACAGGAGCCAAGACCCTTTCCAGCGGTGCTACTACTCTTGCAAACGGTACTAAGACATTAGCAAACGGTACCTCAACACTTCTCAGCGGTACCGAGAAGCTTGTAAGCAACAACATCACACTTAACAATGGTGCAAAACAGCTTGCAGATGGCGCTGCCCAGATCCAGAGCGGTTCCTCTCAGCTGTATGATGGCTCCAAGAAGCTTGGAAGCGGTATGAAAGAACTGAAAGACGGTTCCAAGACACTGACCACAAGCCTCAGCGATGGAGCTACCACTGTAAAAGACAATTCAGCAAGTGATGAAACGATCAAAATGTTCGCAACTCCTGTTGTAAACGATGAAACAAAACTTACCGATATCCCGAATAACGGACACGCAATGGCACCTTACATGATGTCTGTAGGCCTCTGGGTCGGCGCACTGGCATTCTGCCTGATGTATCCTCTGGCTCAGTATAAGGGCAAACTGAAATCCGGTTTCGCATGGTGGGCAAGCAAAGCTTCCGTCCTTTATCCGGTAGCGATCCTTCAGGGAATCTGCCTGATCCTGCTATTACGTGCATTTAACGGATTCACACCTGCAGAGATGGGCAAAACCGTACTCTTCGCCTGCCTGACATCAATGACCTTTACCTCTATCATGTACTTCTTCAACATTACTCTTGGTAAAGTAGGAAGCTTCCTGATGCTGGTATTCATGGTCGTTCAGCTTGCAGGATCTGCCGGAACTTATCCGGTTGAGGTTTCACCTTCATTCGTTGCAAAGATCCATGCATACGTTCCGTTTACTTATACGGTCAACGCATTCCGTGCAACGATCAGCGGTGGCCGGAGCATTACCACTTCCATTATTGTAATGGTTGCACTGTTAGTGATCTTCACGATCCTGACGATCCTTCAGTTCAATTACATGACCAAGAGAAAGAAAGCAGAAAAAGTTGTTCTCTTCGACTGGCTGGAAGAAAGAGGTCTTGCATAATACTTAGTTACTGACAGAAGCTCCCCCGAACCTTCTGTTAGATATAGAAAAATTAAAACTGTACAGTTGCTCAGATGAGCTTCTGTACAGTTTTTTTATATTGTCCTCGTCAATTCTCCACGCTATAATTATAGCAGTTACAGAAAATCAAGCGGATAAAAGCATCCTCATTTGGTTAGATCTGATCAGGTAAATCCCTGCACAGTTACGCAAAGCAAGCTGCGACAATTACAGTGACTTACCTGCAACATAAAATCTACACATGCATAAGAGACTTACCTGCAACATAAAAATTCACGCATACATAAGAGACTTACCTGCAACAAAAAATTCACGCATACATAAGAAGGAAATCTATGAAAAAGAGAACAACCCAACTGCTATCCCTTATGATCTCCGCTGCCATGATTGCCAGTACACCGTGCCTGACCTATGCAGCAGATTTCAGTTCAGAAACATTCCTGTCAGATTCAGAAGAATCTTCTGAAGATTTTTCCGAGGAAATCCCATCCACGGATCCTTCCTCTTCCGAGCAGTCTCCGGCGACAGCGGATGCCGATTCCACATCAGAAAGCACATCCATTCCTGATGATGCCAGCAGCTCCGATGAAATTACACTCTCTGACAACGATGTGAACTCTGAATCCATTCTTTCTGAAGATGCAGAAGAGCTTTCAGAAAGCCCTTCTGAAGATTTTTCCGAGAGCACAGATGAGGATGAAGAACTTTTTATGGACGATCAGGATCCTGATTTTTCTGACGGAAATTCAGACGGGCAGGAACTTGGTGGTGCTGTCGATAGCAACGAATACCACACTCTTTCCGCATCTGCAAACAACATCAGCGATAACCGCTATGCACAGAATTACATCAATTACAGCAATGTTATCTGCTCCAATCTGATGGCCGATGGAAATGGATATATCCGTGTAGAGGCTGACGATTCCAGTCTCCTGATCCAGCAATTCAATCCTTCCTTTCAGCTGTCTTCCACCCGAAGCATCACCAATGAGCTTCCTCTTTTCGGTGGCTTTTACGCCGGAGCCAATAATTACTACGTTGTTTTTGGACAGACAAATCCTGATGAAAATGACAATACCGAAGTTTTTCGTCTTGTAAAATACGATAAATCCTGGAACCGGCTTGGATCTGTTTCTCTCTATGGAGCAAACACATACGTTCCGTTCGACGCAGGAAGCCTCCGGATGTATGAATACAACAACTATCTTTTTATCAGGACCTGCCACACAATGTATGCCTCCTCAGACGGTTTCCACCATCAGGCTAATGTAACCTGGCAGATAGATACTTCTTCCATGAGCACTGTGGATTCTTATTACGGAATCATGAATATCGGCATTGGATACGCCAGTCATTCTTTTAACCAGTTTATCCAGGTGGATGATGCCGGTAATATTGTTGCGCTGGATCATGGTGATGCCTATCCACGCAGCGCCGTTCTGGGAAAATATCGCCAGAAAGCAGGTGCGGACGGTTTTCTGGGCACCTATTATTCCACCAGTGCTCTTTCTTTCCAGGGCGGATGTGGTGTAAATTATACCGGAGCCTCCCTTGGCGGACTGGAATATTCTGATTCCAGTTACCTTGTTGCCGGTAACTCTGTTCCACAGGATTCCGGATGGGCAGATCATCCTGTAAGAAATATTTTTGTTTCAACAACACCAAAAACTACTTCTTCCAGCCTTTCCTCATCCCTGAAATGGATCACTTCCTACAGCCAGGACGGTGGAACTACCACTTCAACCCCTCAGCTTGTAAAGCTTGGTTCCAATGCTTTTCTCCTTCTCTGGGGAACAAAAACTGTTGGCACAAGCTGGTATGCAGAGAAAACCAATAAGATCTCTTATGTTTTTCTGGACGGAAACGGCAATATGACTTCTCAGATCTACTCACAGACCGGAATTCTTTCTGACTGTAAGCCTGCTGTTTTCAATGGAAAAGCAACCTGGTATGTTACCGATGGCTCTAAACTTACTTTTTATCAGGTTAACTCCGATGGAAGTTTTTCTTCTGAAATCGGTCACATGAACACCTGGAAACCGGAACTGAATTTCAGCAGGAGTTCCATTACTGCCGGCCTGATCGAAAAAACAGCATCCAATCCACTGACCGCAAAAACAGACGGAATCATCACCTATACTTCCAGTGATCCATCTGTTGCCACCGTTGATCAGAATGGTACTCTTTCCTTCAAAGGTATCGGTACCTGCACCATTACAGCCAATGCCACTTCCGGATCGGATTATGTTGCCGGTTCTGCTTCCTATACCCTTAACGTGATCGATCTCAAGACGCAGTCCATCAATGTAAAAAACTCCTTCAGCTGTACTTACCGCGGAAAAAGTTTTTCACTGAATGCTTCTGCAAAAACTGCTCTCAAATATGCGAATCAGAACAAGGATATCGTTACTGTTTCCGCCTCCGGCGTTGTTACTCCAAAGAAAGCCGGTACTGCCCGGATCGTGATCACAGCAGCCCGCACTGATTCCTACATCGGTGCCAGCAAAACAGTCACTGTAACCGTAAATCCAAAGAGCATCCAAAACTGCCGGCTGTTCTTCACAAAGCTGGGAAGCGTTGACTTCGATTTCTCTGAAGCAGAAAAAAATCTCGCAGTTGCAGATGGCGAAAGGATCCTGAAAAAAAATACCGATTACTCCATTGGAAGCGGCTACATGAGCGGCAATAGCTACGGACTGTATGTTTCCTTTTACATCATAGGCAATGGAAATTATACAGGTTCCTTAAATTTATCTGCATCCACAATTTCCACCAGAAGTGCTCTCCTGTCAGCGGCTTCCACTTCAAAGGGAATCAAACTGACCTGGGAAACCGAAGGCGGCCTGGGCTATTATATCTACCGCAAAGCCGGCAACGGAAAATATTCCATGGTAAAAAAGATTACCAAAGCATCCACCGGCAGCTGGGTGGACACTGATAGTGCAAAAAATCCCGGTTTTTATACTTATGCTATCAAAGCATACACAAAAAATGGAAACAAAACTCTCTGCGCCCAGCTTTCCAACACAAAAACCGCCGGTTCTGTACCATTGATCCTTTCCGCTTCCCGAAAAGGAAAAATCGTCCGCCTCACTTATAAAAGATCAGCAGGCACCAGTGGCTACACCATTTACCGTCTTCAGGGTAAAACCTGGAAAGCTATCGGCAATACAAAAAATACAACCTACACCGATAAAAAGCCAGGCACCGCAACCAAATACCGTATCCGTGCATACCACATCACAAACGGTAAAAAAATATACGGACCTTATTCATCTGTAAGGACCGTAAAATAACAGCAACATAAAAACACCCCGGAAAATCCTGATCTGTGTGGTGTCTCCGAATATCTGATCATCAAGCGGATATTCGGAGGTCACCTTATTATTTGCGGATCTCCGAGGTGTTTTTATTTATTTTCTTAATATTTTATTTTTCCTTCTCAGCTGTTGGTGTTGCTGTGGCTTCTGTCTCTGTTTCACCGTTTACCATGGTTTCATATGCATTGAACATTTCTTTTACTGTCATTTTGTTTACAAGAAATACCTTGTCTCCAACGACAGCTACATAATAGTTTGTGTCATATGTGTAGAAGGTAACGGTTGTCTGGTTCTTGTCAGAGTCTGTGAATACAGCGGTCATCTCCGGGTCTGCAGCCGGTGTATAAGCCTCTGTCAGTCTCTTCTGTCCTGCCATGTTTATCAGCTTGTTGTAGAAGGTGGTAAAGGTTGTACTCTCTATTTCCTTACCATTCAGCTGATAGGTTGTTGTTTCTTTCTCATTTCCGTCATCATCTTTGGATGTTTCACGTGAAACATTTACAGTACTTGTTGTTTCACCGTAAGTAACCTGGAGCTGATCCAGATTTTTTACAGACAGATAATTGACGATCAGTGACCAGAGATCTGACGGCGTCTTGTCAATAACTGCACTCAGTGTATCCGTTGACATTGTATAGATCTGTTTGTTATCTACCGTTACATATCTGCTGCCATCTCCTGCCTCATCACCAACGTAAATGACAAGATGTTTATCCACTGTGGTTGTCTTGCTGTCTGCATCTTCTGAGCTGCTGTCCGTGTCAGTAGTGTCACTGCTCTCAGAATCGCTCTCAGAGGCCGTAGAATCGTTTTCTCCGGATTCTGTACTGTCTGTGCTGTCATTCTTCACCTCTTCCTGATAATCCACTGTAATCGTCGCATAGGGCTTATCAAGGCCATACTTGGAAAGATCCTCTGCATTGTAGTTTACAAACTGGTCAAATGCAAAGCTTCCAAGTCCGGAGGTTACGTTTCCTGCTGCCGTTGTATCGGCAGACTCTTTATCGCTGCTTCCGTCACCGGAAACATTCCAGGTAGCTCCGTCGGAATTTTCTTCTAGGACATAGGAATCTTTATCCTCGCTGACCTGGACCTTTTTCACTGTGGAAGAATCAATTGTTGGGAAATCTTCTCCCTGTGCATAATCGTAAAGGGAATTCATAAACGGAGACACTGTGTCCGCTGCCACTACATATACCGTGCTGTCATCATCATCCCTGGAAATGTAATACTGATTCGTAGACGTATTCTCATCTCCGATGTTGAGCTTCGTTGTCCCATCAGCGGTATCAACGGTTACTGTGTTAGATGGAGAATCCAGTCCGTATTCCGTAAGATCCTCCACATCCTCCAGGACTCTGTCCGCTTCCACCTTTTCGATGGCGGAAGCTGCGGAATCCAGAGTTGTCTGATTTACAGGAAAAGCAGTCTCATCCTTTTTCACCCAGGAATCATCTTTTTTCTCAAAGGTCACTTCCTTCTTGTCTACGATAAATTCCAGGGATTTAATGTCATCCGTTTTCACGGAAAACACTTCTGTTTTGCTTTCCTCTTCGCTGCTCTCTGTCTTTTCTTCTTTGGATACGTAGGTGTTCAGTCCCACATAAACGCCGCCGAGAACTGCCAGAACAACAACTGCTGAAACAAGTTTGGTCGATTTTTTCATTATGCTTTTCTCCTCTTAAGCCAGATCAGGAATCCTGCAACAAGGAACACTCCCGGGATCAGACCAATGGTACAGATCTTCCAGAAGGCTGCATCATAATCGGTTACTGTCAGGCTTGTGGACTCAAGGCTCTTGGATGGAATAGAAACGGAATTACTGTCGTCTGTGCTGGTCATCCAGTTTAAGGACTCCAGAAGGAGCTTTTCATTTCCGCCGGATACCATCTGGTTTATCTGGCTCTCCATCAGATTTGCTGTGGAGTAGTAAACGATCTGTGTTTCCTTATCATCATCCAGTTTCTCAGTGATAGCAACACCAAGATCAAACGGTCCGTCTACATCTCCGTCTTCCTTTTCGATATTGCTGCTCTGCATATTTGTTTTGGAGTAAGCCTTGTCAGAGGTTGTCAGGATACTGTCGATGGTTACGGTATCTCTTACATCATCTGTTTTCTGAATGCCCTGCGCATACGGTGCCAGTACATAGGAGCCTGCAGAAGCTGTCTCAGAGCTTGCATCTGTGCTGTTGACTGTTGGTACAAGATAATATGGCATCTGCATTCCATAATGCTGATTATCACCCTCAAATACGATTCCCTCTGCACACTTTACACCATAGTTTTCAAGAACCGCATCAAAGTTCGGCAGATCATCCTGTGTATAATCCGAGAAGATCATAGCTTTTCCGCCTGCCTCCAGATAATCCAGGAGTTCTGTTTTTTCTTCCTCGGAAATATCGCTGGTCGGAGATACGATCATCAGACAGTCTGCATCATCCGGAACCTTTCCCTCTGTGAGAAGGTTCAGCTCCTTGATATCAATGTTTGCTTTCTGGATATCTTCTTTAAAGCTGGAATCCAGATCTTTTTCTCCGTGTCCGGATAAGGTGTACATGATCGGAAGATCCTCGGATGTCACATAGCCGATCGCACTTGTGATCTGTCCTTCTCCATCAAATCCGGTAGTAGTCTGCTGCCAGGTATTATAGTCTACTGAAGAGGAATACATATCGTTGTAATTGATAACCTTGTTTCTGTCGCCGCAGACTACGATCAGGCTGTTTGACGCAAGATCATCGGTTGTATATTCCGATGCAAATTTCGGATTTACAACAGGGTCTTTCACCTCAACTTTAATATGCTTGGACTCATCTTTATAACGTGAAAGCAGATTGGAGATCGTGTCGTCCTCAGAACCGCTTGCCGCGATCTGATAAATGGTAACATCCTTATCCAGTGCCTTCAGTACCTTCTTTGTTTCATCACCGATGGTGTAAAGCTTGGATGAGCTTACATCCAGCTGTGAATATTTGGATGGGATCGCCCCGACGATCATATTGATCACAACCACGATCACGATAAAGACAGCTGCCATAGCCATGCTGTAGGAACCATTTTTGATATGTTTTTTGCTGATGGTGCCTACCAGCTTTTTCGGATCCGGTTTATGTTTCTTTTTGCCGGAGTCCTGTGCTGTCTCCGGTACGGCTGCCTCGCCTTTATTTTTCTTAAATTTCTCACTGAATTTCATTTCCCTTCACCCCCTAGTTCCAGCGTCTCTTCTGAATGGACTGCATGGTAAGGAACAGGCAGATCGCAATAACAGAAATAAAATAAACGATTCCTGTCACGTCAAACACGCCGTTTGTAAAATTATCATAATGTCCGCTCAGGTTAAATACGTTCAGTACCTTCTGGATACCACCCTGGAAAATACTGGATTTTACAACGTATACGATCACAAGGGCAATCTCTCCCACAGCTCCGATCACTACAGAGATCAGGACATTTTTGATCATAGTATAAATGATGATCGCGATCGCCACGATCAGAAGTCCGAATGCCACTGCGGTTGACATGGAGGTCTGTGAAAAGAATGAGGAAATTCCGTTCATCATATAGAAGGCGAACAGGAATACAAAAGTAAGTACTGCTGCAATTACCTGGCTTTCTGTAAGCGCTGACATAAATACACCGATCGCCAGATTCGCGCATCCCAGAAGGAAAAATCCCAGGATCCCGGTGTATGCGGAAGCATAGGAAATCGTTCCGAACTTACTCATGATCAGCGGATAAACGCACATGATCACGACCGGAATGGCAAATACAGCTACCAGTGCAAGATATTTTCCAAATACGATATCCCATACAGATACCGGTGCGGTCAGAAGAAGCTGATCCGTTTTCTGCTTGCGCTCTTCTGCAAGTACACGCATGGAAAGGATCGGCACACCGATCAGGAACACAAAGGTCAGTGCGCTTAAGGTAGTTTCAAATTTTGAATAGCCGCCTGAAAGCTGATATGCGGAAAAATAAATTCCGGTCAGCACCAGGACAAAAAATATGAAGAGATATCCAACCATGGAGGTCAGATAGCTTTTCAGTTCTCTTTTAAAAATCGCTGTCATGACTGATCCCCCTCTTTCTCATCAGAAGCCTTCTCTGGTTCCCCGTTTTTTTCTTCCTGAGTTTTTTCTTCTTCCGATGATCTGTCTTCTACCGGTTTCCACTGTGAGCTTTCCGGTTTTCCGGCGGATTTTTTCTCTCCTTCGGTAAGCTCAAGGAATACATCCTCAAGGGAAACTCTCTTAACCTGCATCTCGTAGATTGGACAGTTCGCTTTTGCCATAGCGTAGAAGACTTTTTCACGGATATCCACATTTTCCTGAATGGAAAGTTTTGTTTTCCACAATTTCTCATCGCTGTCATAGGACATTTCCACCCCGGTTACGCCTTCGATCGTTTCCAGAGCTTTTCGAATCGTGTCTTTCTCGCCTTTTATCTTCATAAGGAGGCTGTTGGAGCCTGCTGCCAGACGTTCCAGATTATCCGGTGTATCGCTGGCTACCAGCTTTCCATGGGAAATGATCAGAACATAATCACACACTGCTCTTACCTCGGAAAGGATATGGGAGCTTAGGATAACCGTGTGCTTCTGCTTCAGGCCTTTGATCAGGTCACGGATCTCGATGATCTGCTTCGGGTCAAGTCCTACTGTCGGCTCATCCAGGATGATCACTTCAGGATATCCCAGGATCGCCTGTGCAAGACCCACTCTCTGGCGATAACCTTTGGAAAGGTTTTTGATCAGACGGTCTTTCATGTCTGTGATCTTTACCATATCCATGACTTCTTTTATCTGCTTGTCTTTTTGGTTTCTTGGGATTTTTTTCAGATCAGCCGCAAATTTCATGTACTCAAGAACAGTCATGTCAAAATAGAGCGGCGGCATTTCCGGCAGATAGCCGATACATTTCTTGGCTGCCTCCGGTTCCTCCAGAATATCATGACCATCGATCATCACTTTTCCTTCTGTGGAAGCAATGTATCCTGTGATCATGTTCATAGTTGTTGATTTTCCTGCACCGTTGGGGCCCAGGAATCCGTAAATTTTCCCCTTTTCGATCTGAAAGGAAAGATGGTCAACTGCAGTATGATCGCCATACTTTTTGACCAGATTACTTACTTCGATCACTTTACTCTCCTCCTTTTATTCTCAGGGAAATACTTTTTTTATTATCGATTTCCCATTTTATAAGATGCCAGAGGCAAAAGGTCCTGAAACTGAAGCCCTTGACTCTGGCGTCTTTTCAATACCAATAGAAAATGCCCCTGGATGAAACAGAGAATGGGGGAATCCAGGGGCATCTCTATCGGATTATAGTGTAAAAGTAATTTGTGATAAAAGTAGGATAAATTTGTGATAATTTTGTGAAACTCCCGGACAAAAAAATCTCCTGTCGGACAGATTTTGACTTTGTTCGACAGGAGGTATCTTATGCCAGTGGCTCTCTGAGCGGTGTTCCGGCTTTTCTCGGATATTTGCCCGGGGTATTCTTTACCTTCTCGATAATGACCAGGGAGCGGCCGATCTCGGAGCCCGGAAGGTCAAAGTACTGAATATCCCTGATCTTTCCACCAAGGATCTTTACTGCTTTCTCTGCTGCTTCTGCTTCTTCCTTTACAGAACCGGATTTATAGGAGACAAAAAGCCCTCCGACTTTTACATACGGGAGACAGTATTCAGACAGGGTTGCAAGTCCGGATACTGCTCTGGATACGCAGAGATCATATTTTTCTCTGTAGGCTTTGTTTTTTGCATATTCTTCAGCTCTTCCGTGAATGGCGGAAATCCCCTCCAGGCTCAGGAGCGCAAAGGTTTCTTCCAGGAATTTTACTCTTTTATTGAGGGAGTCCAGAAGGCAGGCTTCCACCTCCGGGAAGGCAATCTTCAGGGGAACACCCGGGAATCCGGCGCCGGTTCCGATGTCCATAACGGTTTTTATCTTACCCATATCTACAGCCTTGACGCAGCAGAGGCTGTCCAGGAAATGTTTCACGAGAACCTCGTCAAATTCTGTGATACCGGTGAGGTTCATGACTTTGTTTTTTTCTACAAGATATTCGTAGAATCGAATAAACTGGTTTTTCTGCGTGTCACTGAGTGTGATCCCAAGCTCCTCGCAGCCTTTTTCCAGGATTTCTAAATTGTACATGCAGCTTCCTCTCTTATTTTCTGTGTTTTATTGTTATTCGTTGTATTATCCGTGTTTATGTCCGGATCTGCTTTCCAGATATACAAGAAGCACGGAAATGTCAGCCGGGGATACACCGGAGATACGGGACGCCTGGCCGATGGACACCGGTCTGTAGGCTTCCAGCTTCTGACGTGCCTCAATGCGGAGGCTTCCTACATCTTCGTAATCAATGTCTTCCGGAAGCTTTTTCTGCTCCAGTTTCTTAAACTGCTCTACCTGCTTCATCTGGCGGCGGATGTAGCCATCATATTTGATGTTGATCTCTACCTGCTCACATACATCTTCCGGAAGCTCCGGTCTTTCTTTATCGATGGGTGCAAGCACCTTATAGTTAAGCTCCGGCCGACGGATCAGCTCTGCAATGGTGGTTCCGGATTTCAGAAGGGTACTGTTCAGAGATTCCAGAAGGCTCTGTACCTCTGCAGAACCACCTACGGTTGCATGTTCCACTCTCTCGATCTCTTCCTGGATCCGGCGCTCTTTTTCCTGTAATTTATGGTATGTCTCATCATCAATCAGGCCGACCTCCCAGCCTTTTTTGCGAAGACGAAGATCTGCGTTGTCCTGGCGGAGGAGCAGACGGTACTCAGCACGGCTTGTCATCATTCGGTACGGCTCATGGTTCTCCTTTGTTACCAGATCATCGATGAGAACGCCAATATATGCCTCTGAGCGGTCCAAAATAAGCTGTTCCCGACCTTTTACCTCCATAGCTGCATTAATTCCCGCTATGAGGCCCTGAGCGGCTGCTTCCTCATATCCGGAGCTTCCGTTAAACTGTCCGCCGCTGAAAAGGCCCTTGATCTTTTTGAATTCCAGTGTGGGATAGAGCTGGCGCGGATTGATGCAGTCAT
Organism: Blautia massiliensis (ex Liu et al. 2021); assembly: GCF_052064225.1. Classification (NCBI taxonomy): domain Bacteria; kingdom Bacillati; phylum Bacillota; class Clostridia; order Lachnospirales; family Lachnospiraceae; genus Blautia; species Blautia massiliensis (ex Liu et al. 2021). The sequence continues at coordinate 32,839 of NZ_JBQHWA010000033.1, forward strand.
ACTCAATAGCGTAAGCATTTTTTACAATCCTGGCGTTCTCCAGACCCGGTACGGAATGGTACATCTCGTACTGAACATCCTCCGGCAGGGAGCTGGACATTCCGCCGATGTACATTTCATTTGTGTAAAGACCTTCCGGTTCGATAAATACCTGATGGCGTTTTTTGTCTGCAAAACGAACTACTTTATCCTCAATGGACGGACAGTAACGTGGTCCGGTTCCTTCGATCATTCCGGAATAAAGGGGGGATCTGTCCAGATTTGCACGGATGATCTCGTGTGTTTTTTCGTTTGTATAGGTCAGCCAGCAGGATTTCTGCTCGATCTGTACAGATTCCGGGTCTGTGGAAAAAGAGAACGGTACGACTCTTTCATCTCCGAACTGCTCTTCCATCTTAGAATAATCAATGGTGTTTCCGGCGATTCTGGCCGGAGTTCCTGTTTTGAAGCGGAACATTTCGATCCCCAGCTTTTTCAGGGAATCCGTAAGGTAATTGGCTGCCTGAAGGCCGTTCGGTCCTGTATAGTTGCTGACGTCGCCGTAAATGCAGCGGGCCTTGAGGTAGGTTCCTGTACAGAGGACTACAGCTTTTGCGTGGTAGGTGGCTCCTGAGAAGGTTTTTACACCGGTGATGTGCCCGTCTTCTACCAGAAGCTCGGTCACTTCACCCTGGCGGATGGTTAAGTTCTCTGTATTTTCCAGTGTCTTTCTCATTTCTGTGCTGTAGGCCTGTTTATCGGCCTGTGCACGAAGGGAATGGACTGCAGGGCCTTTGGACTGGTTGAGCATTTTGGACTGGATGAAGGTTTTGTCTATGTTTTTACCCATTTCCCCACCGAGAGCATCCAGCTCACGGACGAGATGGCCTTTGGAGCTGCCGCCTACGTTAGGGTTGCAGGGCATAAGGGCGATGCTGTCTACGCTGACTGTGAACATGACTGTGTTGAGCCCTAAGCGGGCGCATGCCAGTGATGCTTCGCAGCCTGCGTGACCGGCGCCTACTACTATGATGTCGAAAAACTGTTCCAGATTTTTCATGCTTTTTCTCCTTTATTTTTTCTCTTATTTTTTTTCTTTATTTTTCTTTCTTTTTCTTTGTTTATTGTGTGGTTGGTTTTTGGTTTTATTTTTACTTTCTTGGCAGAGGGCCTGGTTTTTTTGCTTTGGGAAGCTGTGGAAAACCGCAAAGGGGCCGTAAAGCCACGGCCCCTCTGCACACCCCTCGGGCTTTTTTTTAGGAGTTCTTGGGTTGTGGTGTGTGATACGGTGCTGACTTTTGTCTGTATGCTTCGGTGTTGGATGCGGAACGTTGTGCCGAGGGGGTTGCAGTGGAACTGTAATGAGGTTCTCGACGTGCGATGCACGTCTGCGGAATTCTGCAGTCCATGTGGCGTACAGCAGGGAGCCGCAATCTATGCGGCATATGCGACCGAAGTTCCACAACCCATGCGGCATATATAGCCGGGATTCCGCAATCTATGCGGTATATACGGCGGGGTCTCCGCAATCTATATTATGCAACAATATATCCTACAGAAATATACAAAATTCCGTTTGATACATTTCGGCTCAGTGTCGAATTGCCGATACAGAAGCATACAGACACAAGTTAGTTTCTTTCAGCATTCCACAATCGCTG
>NZ_JBQHWA010000034.1:0-31650 GCF_052064225.1 Blautia massiliensis (ex Liu et al. 2021)
GTAGATAGATATTTATATCATCAAAAGCATACTCGTTGAAGTAGGAATGAAACATAGAAGTTTATAACTTTTTATAAGTTTTCAGTAACGGCTTTATAGATTTTTAATAAAATTGTCAGGAAAATCTTAGGAAATCACTACAGATTGCTCACATTTGTCCGGTAAGATAAAAGTATATTCTGAGCAAACGCGAAAGAGGGTTTTTCATGACAAACGAACAGTATTACGATTGTATCCAGCCATACCAGAACGCATGTCAGATCATGCGCGCCAAGCTTGAGGTGCTCAACGGAAGCCTGTATCAGAAGTCTTCCGTATCTCCGATCCACAATATCCAGGAACGGATCAAATCCAAGAAGAGCATCGAAAAGAAGCTGGAGAAGCTGGGACATTCGGACAGTGTGCAGAACGCCAAGGATCATCTCCGGGATATCGCCGGGATCCGTGTGATCTGCTACTTTATTGATGATATATACAATCTTGTAAATGCGCTGAAGCGGCAGAGTGAGCTGATCTTTATCAGGGAAAAGGATTACATACAGAATCCCAAGCCTAACGGATACCGCAGCTTTCACGTGATCATCGCAGTTCCGGTGTATTATCTGGATACCATGGAGTATTTTCCGGTGGAGATCCAGCTGAGGACGATGACCATGGATCTCTGGGCAAGCATGGAGCACCGTGTCTGTTACAAGAAGCTTCCGGAACACAGGGATGAGCTTGCGGAGGCCTTCTGTCAGTATGCAGATATCCTTGGAAAGATCGAGGAACAGTTTGAAGCCTACAATGAAACAGGAATGCTGGAGGAGATCACACCTGCCCAGATTACTGAGAATCCGACGGAGGGATAGGAATGGAGATCGAAGAGGAATTTATATCCGGTTTCTGCCGTACCATGAACGGGGGCGAAACCGTCTGCTGTGAGTATACACGGCAGGAGGACAGCAGCAGGAAGCTGACCTTTATGGACTGCGCGCATGAAAGATGTGTAAACACAGGCGCCTGTGAGATCTTCAAACAGGCCCATGAGCTGGAGCAGAAATAAAAGATCAAAGAAAAGAAAACTGCGAAAAAGCAATAATGATAAAACAGTAATTATAATAAAACAGCAATAATAATAAAACAGCAATTTTAAAAAATCACAGAATACAGGAGGAGTGAGTATGAAGCACACAGTAGATGCAATGGGGAAACAGTGTCCGATTCCGGTTGTAATGACCAAGAAGATCCTTGACAAGGCAGAGCAGGGAGACGAGATCTTGATCCTGGTAGATAATGAAACAGCAGTAAACAATTTGAGCAGACTCGCCGGAAGTACCGGATGCAGCTTCGTATCCAGAAAAACAGAAGGTGGTTACGAGATCAATATGACAGTAAAATCTGATCCTGCTGCAAGAAGCCAGGCAGAGCCTGAGATCGTCTGCACACCGGCTGTTCCGCAGGGAGATTATACCGTTGCCATCACTTCCGATAAAATGGGCGACGGAGATCCGGAGCTTGGCGGGATCCTGATCAGGGGATTTGTGTATGCGCTGACACAGCTGGAAACACCGCCGTCAGTTATGCTGTTTTATAATGGCGGAGCCAGACTTACCGCACAGGATTCACCATGTATCGAAGACCTTAAGACCTTACAGGAGCAGGGAACCGAGATCCTGACCTGCGGAACCTGCGTGAACTTCTACGGACTGAAGGAACCGGCAGTGGGAACCGTAACAAATATGTATACCATAGCTGAAAAGCTCACAAAAGCAGGAAAAGTGATCCGCCCGTAAACAGAAAAATATATAGAAACAACAAAAGCATATAGAAACAATAGAAACTTACAGAAGCAGACAGAAACAAATAGAAATATACAGAAATGCCGCAGAGCCATTTTGAAGCCTGCGGCATTTTTGATATCTGGTTGATATTCGCTTGATATCCGGTTATGAGCAAGCAGCGAAGCGGATCGCAAATATCCGCCTGACTTAGCTCCGAACTTACAATTCCACATCAAGCTGCTGCTCCTCAATATGATGGCGCTTTGCATAGCCGGTAAGCATCAGCGTCAGTGCGCCGTCGCCGGTCACGTTGCATGCAGTTCCGAAGCTGTCCTGCAGTGCAAAGATGGTAAGCATCAGTGCAGTGCCGGAGCTGTCGAATTTCAGTATTCCGGTGATGATGCCAAGGGATGCCATGACGGTTCCTCCGGGAACACCGGGAGCTCCGATGGCAAAGATGCCCAGAAGAAGGCAGAACAGAACCATGGTACCCGGCGTTGGAACGGAACCGTACAGGATCTTCGAAATCGCCATACAGAAGAAAACCTCTGTCAGAACGGAACCACAGAGATGGATGTTTGCAAACAGAGGGATCCCGAAGCTGACCAGATCCTTGCGGAGTGGTTTTGCCTTGGAGGCACACTGCAGTGCAACGGCCAGTGTGGCTGCAGAGGACATGGTCCCTACGGCAGTCAGATAGGCAGGACCATAATGGCGGACAACCTCCAGAGGATTTTCTCCGGAATAGATGCCTGCAAGGATGTAAAGAAGAGCCATCCAGATAAAATGCCCGGCAAGCACCAGCACGATGATCTTCAGAAAAACAGGCAGCTGTCTGGTGATGGTTCCCTCGTAGGCAAGGCCGCAGAAGGTAGTGCCGATAAATAACGGAAGAATGGGGATGATGATCCGAGCCACCAGAGAAAGAACGATTTTCTGAAATTCATCCAGGAGCCCAGTGATCAGCTTCGCCTTTGTCCAGGTGGCGGCAAGTCCCAGCATCATTGCAAAAACAAGAGCACTCATAACGGACATGATCTGCGGGATCTCCAGCTCAAAGATCACCTCCGGCAGCCGCTTCAGTCCTGCAGCATAGGAATGGATGGACAGATGCGGAATGATCAGAAAGCCGGAGGCTGTGGAAAAAAGCGCTGCGCCAACAGAGGAGCCGTAAGCGAGGACAACTGCAACTCCCAGCATCAGCGAAGCATTTTTGCCAAGCCGGGTAATGGACGGAGCGATAAATCCCAGCACGATCAGCGGCACGCAGAAGGTAATGAGCTGGCCCAGAATGTACTTGATAGTAACTGTGATATTAAGAACTGCCATGGAGAGCCCGTTGGTGCTGTACCGGTTCAGGATAAGACCTGCTACGATCCCCAGGATTACAGCGACCAGCAGCTTAAATGGCAGACTGTTGAAAAAAGATGTTTTTTTCATTGGAAAACCTCCTCGGATAGTATAAAATAAAGCCAGAGTTTATTATAAAGGTATTTGATAAAAATCTCAAGGAGGGTCAAATGATTTATCTGGATAACGCGGCTACAAGCTTTCATAAGCCGGACTGTGTGCCGCGTGCTGTGGTGGAAGCCATGCAGCATGCAGGAAACAGCGGAAGGGGCAGCAGCGGCGAAGCAATGGCAGCCTCAAGGCTTATTTTTAATACAAGATGCCAGATCGCAGAGATGTTTGACGTATGGGGACCGGAATGTGTGGCCTTTACATCCAATGACACGGAAGCGCTCAATATCGCCCTGCAGGGAACACTTCATCCGGAGGAAGAAACTATCCATGCGATCTGTACGGAGATGGATCACAACAGTGTGCTCCGTCCGCTGTACCGCCTGGAAAAAAAGGGCATGAAGCTTACGATCCTGCCGGCAGACCGCAAGGGACGGATCTCCCTTATGGAGCTTGAAGCAGCCATCCGTCCGGAGACGAAGGTGATCGTCTGTACCCACGCTTCCAATCTGACAGGAAATCTCAATGATATCCATGCCATTGGTGAGATCGCACAGAAGCACCAGAAGCTTTTTATTGTGGATGCTGCCCAGACAGCAGGAGTATTTCCGATTTCCATGAAAAAAGATCATATAGATATTCTTTGCTTTTCCGGACATAAGGGCCTTATGGGCCCACAGGGCACAGGAGCCATCTGTGTCCGTCCGGGGGTAGCTGTGGAGCCTCTGAAGGTAGGCGGAAGCGGCGTCCTCACCTTTCAGAGAGAGCATCCGCAGGATATGCCGGAGACACTGGAGGCAGGCACCCTGAACAGCCACGGGATCGCAGGTCTTGGCGCAGCCATCAGCTGGATTACCGAAATTGGAACAGAACAGATCCGAAAAAGAGAGCAGCAGCTGATGTGGCGTTTTTATGACCAGGTAAAGGAAATTCCGGGAGTCACCCTGTACGGGGATTTTTCCAGGGAAGAACGCTCCCCTGTGGTGACTCTGAATATTGCAGAGATGGATTCGGCAGAGGTGGCCATGGTCCTTGATGAAGAGTACGGGATCAGTGTAAGAGCCGGCGGCCACTGTGCACCGCTGATGCACAAAGCACTGGAAACCGAAAAAACAGGAGCCGTCCGCTTCAGCTTTTCTTATTTTAATACGGAAGAAGAGGTGGACACTGCTGCCGGGGCGGTAAAGGAGCTTGCCGCGGAATAAACAGCGTAAGACGGACAGAAAGGACACAGAGAATGTATCAGACAATATATGATGTGGTAGAAAAAAGAGGGCGTGTAAAAACAGGGATCCTTCTGAACGGAGAGGATGCCGGGCTGAAATATCTTTTGGAAGAAAGCAGCTTTTTTTATCCGAAGAGAGCAGAAAGAAATAAAGAAGCAGAAGAATTCCTGAAGGCTTCCGTGGAAGCAGCTGTGGAAACCGGCGTTGTGAAAAACGGAGACCGGGAGATATTTGTGGAAACCTACGAGAAGAATCCCAGGCTGATCATACTGGGTGGCGGCCATGTTTCTCTTCCGGTAGCAGAGATCGGCAGGATGCTGGGCTTTCATGTAACAGTCATGGATGACCGGGAGGAATTTGTGACGGAGGAAAGATTTCCCATGGCAGATGAGAGGATCTTTGGAGATTTTGATACCCTGTCCGACAGGATCCCTCCTTATGAAAATGCCTACTATGTAGTGGTGACACGAGGCCATCTGGGAGATTCCGCCTGTGCAAGAGCAATCCTTAAGAGACCCTTTGCATATTTCGGAATGATCGGAAGCAGGACAAAGGTGCGGATCACCAGGGAAAAGCTCCTGAAAGAGGGTTTTACGGAGGAACAGCTGGATCAGATCCATGCCCCCATCGGACTTCCCATCGGAGGACAGATGCCGGCTGAGATCGCCGTGAGCATCATGGCAGAGATCGTGCAGGAAAAGAACCGGCATTTCCGCACCTACTGTGATGAGGAGGTGGAGGCAGCAGTATGCCGCAGGACACCAGGAACCATGGTCACGATCATCGAGAAGAAGGGCTCCTCACCAAGAGGAACCGGGAGCAAGATGTTCGTATTCCGGGACGGAAGCACGGCAGGAAGCATCGGCGGCGGAAAAGTGGAGTTTGAAGCCGGAAAACACGCAGTAAATATCCGAAATACGGAAACAAAGGTTTACGAGCTGGGACAGGGGGCAGGAGATCTGGGGATGATCTGCGGCGGAACTGTCCGGGTGCTTTTTGAGCCGGTAAATATGTGAAAGAACCGGCCAGGGCTTGCATAATATTGCAGAATCGTGTATATTGGACGCAGAGAATTTTTTACCGGCGTATAAGGAGGAACCAGTAAAATGAAAAAAAAATGTATTATGGCTTTGATAATAGGCGCGGCTTTCCTTGCACAGGGCTGTGGATATGAGGAAGGAACCGATGCAGTGGTAACAGTAGTAGATTCCACACCGACGCCGGAGCCCACAGAGAAGCCGAAGGCAACTGCAACACCTACACCGGAGGCAGCAGATTCCACAGCAGACGGAGCAGCAGCGGCAGCGGATTCCACGACAGAAGGAGCAGCAGCGGCGGCGGCAGACTCCACCACAGCCGGGGCAGCAGATCCCGCAGCACAGACAGCAGCTACGGAGCAGACCCCAAGCGGCATCAACGTACAGGCTCAGGATGCCACCTACTATGCAGTGGAGGGTGTGAATTTACGTTCTGACGCCAACGCAGAGGCAGAGTTTGTGGCAGGTGTCCTTTCCGGAGAATCCCTGAAGTGTACCGGTGTCTGTGACAATGGATGGATCCGTGTGGATTATAATGGCCAGACCTGCTACGCATCCGGCGATTACGTCAGCACAACCCCGCCGGTAGGAGCAGTGGCAGCAGATACTACCGCAGAAGCAGCACAGTAGAGCACAGACTACAGGCTTTGACCAGATCAGGGAAATCCTGATCCTGCTTCAATTGCAGATATCTCCTTGCTATAATAAAAAACAGGCAGCTGTATCCGATGAAAGAACATCGATACAGGCAGCCTGTTTTTTTGTTTCGGCATATAGTCCAGTCCGTTCAGAACACAAGGATCATGCCAGCGGATCGTATCCGCAGATCATTCCGGATAAACAAGATGGTCCGGCTTGATATCGTAGAGAACCTCGTTCAGGAATTTCTTTGCCAGATATTTTGCCATGCCAAGGTTCATATCCAGATAATTTCCGCAGTCCTTGGGAGAAGCTCCCGGGATCTCACCCTCAAAATCGCGGATAAATTCAAACATCTCGATCATCAGCGGAACGATATCTCTGGATTCATAATCCCCGTTAAGAAGAAGATAATTTCCAGTACGGCAGCCCATAGGACCCCAGTAAATGACCTTCGGGCCAAACTCCTTATGGTTCCGCAGGAAGGTAGCTGCCAGATGCTCCATGGCGTGAAGCTCGGCTGTGTTCATAACAGGCTCCTCATTGGGAGAAGTCATACGGATATCGAAGGTAGTGATCACCTGATCTCCAACCGGATCCTTACGTGAAACGTATACGCCAGGCTGAAGCCTGATATGGTCAATGGTAAAACTTGTGATCTTTTCCATGTTGATTCCTCACTTTCTTATATGTACGGAGCCCATAATAAGCTCCATACATGATTTTAGCAGAGAACCGGAAGAGATACAAGGCAAAACAAAGGGAATCCTGCACCTGGTTCCGTGCAAAGTTGACTTTATGAAAAGATGATGTTAAACTGAGAAAAGCTTACAGGGGGAGAGTGAAAATCTCACCTGAAAATGCCGGAACAGGCGTTTTCGGGATCTGATAAGGAGGACTTATAAATATGAAACGTAAGGTTTTAGCCGTATTATTTGCGACAGCTCTTACCGCAGGAATGCTTTCCGGATGCGGAAGCACAGACAGTACTTCTGACAAAGCAGACCAGAAGGAAGAATCTCTGGAGAAAGAAACCTCAGAAGGACAGACAGGCGTAGATGAAGAGACAGCAGCCAATGCAGTATCCGAGGAGGAGGCTGAGGCGGCAGGCTTTTCAGACCATGAAGAAAGCGCCGATGATCAGGAGGCTTCCGGTGATGCAGAGGACACTTCACATGAAACCGAAGCTTCTGCAGACAGCTCCGCAGACAGTATAGAGGATACAGACAGCGCAGACGGAGAATTTTCCGATGGTTCCGAGGATGCACAAATGGCAGGAACAACTGTGATCGATACCAGCCAGCAGCTGACAGGAACCCATCATGCTGCCATCACCGTAAAGGATTATGGCGAGATCGATGTAGAGCTGGATGCAGACACCGCACCCATCACAGTCACAAATTTTGTAAAGCTGGTACAGGACAATTTTTATGACGGTCTGACCTTCCACCGGATCATTGACGGATTTATGATCCAGGGCGGAGATCCAAACGGAGACGGAACCGGCGGAGCTGAGGATACCATCAAGGGCGAATTTTCCAGCAATGGAGTGAAGAACGATATTTCTCATGTAAGAGGAACCATTTCCATGGCCCGCAGCACAGATCCGGACAGCGCAAGCTCTCAGTTCTTTATCGTACAGTCCGATTCCACACATCTGGACGGCGACTATGCTGCATTCGGACACGTGACCTCCGGGATGGACATTGTAGATCAGATCTGCAAGGATGCCAGTCCGACAGACGGCAACGGAACCATTGCAAAGGATCAGCAGCCGGTGATCGAGAGTATCCGTATGGTTGACTGACAGGAGGGACAAGGATGCTGAAAGGGAAAACAGTGCTTCTTGGCATCACAGGAAGTATTGCTGCATACAAGATCGCATATCTGGCAAGTGCATTACATAAGCTTCATGCAGATGTCCATGTACTGATGACAGAGAATGCAACGAACTTTATCAATCCGATCACATTTGAAACACTGACCGGGAATAAATGCCTGGTGGATACCTTTGACCGGAACTTTCAGTTCCAGGTAGAGCACGTATCCATTGCCAAGAAGGCAGATGTTGTGATGATCGCACCGGCCAGTGCAAACGTGATCGGAAAGCTGGCCAACGGCCTTGCGGACGATATGCTCACCACTACGGTAATGGCCTGCAGGTGTCAGAAGATCCTTGCACCGGCCATGAATACCGCCATGTATGAGAATCCCGTGGTGCAGGACAATATCCGGAAGCTGCAAACCTACGGATATGAGGTGATCACACCGGCCAGCGGCTATCTGGCATGCGGAGACACCGGAGCCGGAAAAATGCCGGAGCCGGAAACCCTTCTGGAATATATCCTGAAGGAAGCCGCCTTCCAGAAAGACTTTGCCGGCAAAAAGCTCCTGGTAACGGCAGGACCCACCCAGGAGGCCATCGATCCGGTCCGCTGTCTCACCAACCATTCATCCGGAAAGATGGGATATGCCATTGCAAAAATGGCCATGCTCAGAGGAGCGGAGGTTACGCTGGTAAGCGGACCTACTGCCATTGAGCCGCCCCTTTTTGTGAAGGTCGTACCTGTGACATCTGCCAGAGATATGTTCGAGGCAGTCACCGGTTTAAGTGATGAACAGGATATCATCATCAAGGCTGCCGCAGTGGCAGACTACCGTCCGAAGCAGGTCAGCGAAGACAAGGTTAAGAAAAAAGACGATCAGGCTTCCATAGAGCTTGAGAGGACAGACGACATTCTGAAATATCTGGGCCAACACAAAAAGCAGGGACAGTTCCTCTGCGGATTTTCCATGGAGACCAGAGACATGCTCCGTAATTCCAGAGCCAAGCTTGAGAAGAAAAACCTGGATATGGTGGCAGCCAACAACCTGAAGGTAGAAGGCGCCGGATTCCAGGGAGATACCAATGTCCTGACTCTTATCACACAGGATGAAGAAGTGTCACTCCCGCTTATGAGCAAGGAGGATGCAGCGTTAAAGATCCTGGATAAGATCCTTCTGCTTACCACAAAGGCAGAAGCATAGCTACAGAGCCGGTCAGAGAGCCGGTTTTAACAACGAAAAGCGGAACAAAAAGATCACCGCTTTCCATCACCGTATTGTATCCGCAGAAAACGCCGGGAAATGCTGTATTTCCGGAAATATTTACAGAGCGGAACGGTAACAAGGAGGAGAAGAAATGAAAAACAACAGATTTACAACAGCGCAGCTTACATTACTGGGCCTGATGGCAGCGATCCTTCTGCTGATGGCCTACACACCACTGGGATATCTGAACATCGGGCCACTGGCCATTTCCTTTAACGTGATCCCGGTAGCCATCAGTGCAGTCGTCCTTGGACCCGTAGGAGGAGCCGTGGCAGGTGCGATCTTCGGCCTGACCAGCTTTCTTCAGTGCATCGGAGTAGGCGGCTCCAGTGCAATGGGAGTTGTGCTTTTCGGTATCAATCCGGTATTTGCCTTTATCCAGCGCTTCATCCCACGTCTTCTGGACGGTATCTGCCTCGGATATATTTTTAAAGGCATGCGAAAGGTCAGCAATACCTATGTGGCATGTGCAGTAACCGGATTCTTTTCCGCATTCCTGAATACACTGTTCTTCATGGCAGCACTTGTAGGACTGTTCGGAAATACCGATTATGTAAAAAATCTGATGGGCGGTCATAACATCATCATCGGCTGCTGTCTCATGGTAGGGATCAACGCAGTATGCGAAATGATTTCCTCCACAGTGATCACAGGAGCAGTGGGAGCTGCACTTTCCAAGGCACATCTGATCCCATCCGCACAGATCAGCCGTGAGAAGACAAAAGCATAAAGACAGGGAAAATAAAATTATGATATTAGCAATTGATATTGGAAATACCAACATAGTTGTGGGCTGCATCGATGATCAGAAAACATATTTCATCGAGAGACTTGCTACCGTAAGAACAAAAACAGAACTGGAATATGCCGTAGACCTGAAAACCTTACTGGAAATCTACCACATCAAAAAGGCAGACATAGAAGGCTGTATCATTTCATCTGTAGTCCCGCAGATCACCAACATTGCCAGGCTGGCAGCAGAAAAGATCCTCAAAAAAGAAGTCATGGTTCTGGGACCCGGAGTAAAAACAGGTCTGAACATCATGATGGACAACCCCGGACAGCTGGGCGCGGATCTTGTGGCAGACGCTGTGGCAGGATTAAATGAATATCCGGTTCCGTTTATTGTGATCGATATGGGAACTGCCACTACAGTTTCGGTTGTCAACAGCAAAAAGCAATACATTGGCGGAATGATCCTTCCTGGCATCGGGATATCCCTGGATGCACTGACAGCCAGAGCATCCCAGCTCAGCGGGATCAGCATCGATGCCCCGAAGCATGTGATCGGGCGCAATACCATCGAATGCATGAAAAGCGGCGTGCTCTACAGCAACGCAGCAGCCATCGACGGGATCATAGACCGGGTGGAAGAAGAGCTTGGTGAGAAAACAACCGTGATCGCAACAGGCGGTCTTGCAAAAAAGATCATTTCTCACTGTAAGAAAGAAATCATTCTGGATGAGGACCTTCTGCTCAAGGGACTCCTTGTGATCTACAAAAAGAATAAATAAAAACAATAAAAAAATCAGCTGCCGGTGCAGGAAACACCTACCGGACAGCTGATTTTTTTACTGCGCAAATGCTCTGCGGAAATCCTCAGGCACAGGCGCCAGGAAGCACATAGGCTCCCTGGTGATGGGGTGTGCAAATTCCAGCTGGAAGGAATGAAGGGCCTGGCGTCCGATCCGGTCAAAAACCGGATGATACAGAAAATCCCCCGGCAGCGGACAGCCGATATATTTCATATGCACCCGGATCTGATGAGTCCGCCCCGTATCCAGATGCAGCTCCACAAGAGCATATCCATTGCTGACTGCAAGACGCTCATAATGAGTCACGGCAGCCTCCCCACGCTCAAAATTAACCTCCCTTGTGATCACAGAAGCATCCATTCTGGCAACAGGAGCGGAGATCGTCCCCTTTTCCGGCGGGATCCCGTCAGTAAGTGCAAGATAGGTACGTCGGATCTGGCGCTGCTTCATCTGGGCAGAGAGAAGAGCCCCGCTCAGAGGGTTCTTGGCCAGCACCAGCACCCCAGTGGTATCCCTGTCCAGCCGGTTGATGCAGCGGTAGACAAAAGCCTTCCCCTGCTGCTTATAATACCAGGCAACACCGTTGGCAAGGGTATTCTCGTAGTTCCCGGCAGAGGGATGCACAGGCATATCAGCAGGCTTGTTCAGCACAAGGATATCCTCATCCTCATACAGGATATCCAGAGGCAGCGGCACCGGAATAATGGAAGGCTCCGCTCCGTCCCCGGTCTCTTCCGGAACAAGTATCCGGAGAACATCCCCATCCCTCAGGACCGTTCTGCCAAAAGCCGGCTGTCCGTTCAGCAGGATCGCCTGCTCCGCCCGCTTCATAGTAGTCAATATATGTTTGGAAAAACCCTTTTTCCGAAGAAATCCAAGAACATTTTCCCCGGACTCCCCGGTTGAGATCGTATAGGTAATAATTCTCTGCATAGAAAAAAATCCTTTTCTGAAATTTAGCAGGCCAAAAGCCAGATCGCGCGGCCTGCGGGTATAGTATAGCATTTGGGAATGGAAATGTCGATTAGGCATAAAAAAAGAGCTGGTACAAGAGGAAATATCCTTGAGCAGCTCGTGGATTATGGGATTTGTGTCGCTTATTATCTTCATTAGCGAAAAAGAGCTTGAAACACTGTTAAATGCTGCTTTTTTCGGCACAGTTGACCACGATTTTGACCACTAATAATTGGAAAGAAAAAGGAAAAAGCTTGAAAAGTATTGATTTTACGCGGATTTACGCAAGAAAAAAGTGACCACTTTTTGTGACCACTAATGTCGTGGAGATGATAGGTACATAAGGACGGGGTGTCGAGGGTGAAAAATCTGCATGATTTGTTCATTGTGACGGTTGAAATATGGTTGAAAGTGGATGATATATACAGTTTCAACAACATATACGCGCCTACGCCCTTTGAGTGTATAAACCGACACTTCGCAAAAATGGGGTATGAGCATGGACGGGGTTTGACAGTATAAAACAACACTTCGATGCTTGCAAAAGCAAGACAGGTGTACTCAATAAACCGGAGAAAAGTAGAAATATGAGTAAGTGCTTCGCTTGGGTACGTTTCAGCTATCAGACATCTTCTATAACACAGTCGGCGGAGTGCTAGGCGGGTTATTGTACTGTGTAGTGATGAAGGTAAGAAAGCGTCTGTAAAAGAATATAGTTTTGATATACTAGAAAAAGAGACTTCTATGTTGTTCTCATACCTACACAATACTTGATTTAAACGATTATAATTTTGGAAAGAGGTTTGTGTCCTATGCCTAGAACTAAAGGTAGCAAGAATAAGCCCAAAACTGTGATTGCAGATTTTGCAACACAGATTGCAGAAAAGCAGTCCGCAAAGGAAGAACTCACAGCCGAGATCGCGTCCATCACCGCCAACATTGATACTTTGAAGGCGGATTTGAAGGAGAAGAAGACTGCTCTGAAGAAGGCCGAAAAAGAAGTGGCAACGCTGGAAGCGAAGAAGGCAAAGGCAGATGCGAAGGCCGCTGAGGAAGCTAAGAAGATCGAGGCAGAGGCTGTGCTGAAGAAGTTGCTGGCAAGTGGCATGAGCGCGGACGAGATCCTTGAAAAACTGAAATAAACAAGAACCCAAGAAAAAATAAATGTCGTGTGGACAAACTGAACTCCAGGAGTTCACACGGTATTTTTTGAAGGCAGCCGTATAGTTTATAACGAAAATAAAAGAAGAACATAATTTAAAGAAATGGAGCGTGAGAAAATGAACTTATCAAAAATACATCATATTGCAATCATCGTATCTGACTACGAAACCGCAAAAGATTTCTACGTGAACAAGCTGGGATTCTCTGTTATCAGAGAAAACTACCGTCCAGAGCGTAAGGACTGGAAGCTAGATCTGCGTGTTAACGAACACACAGAGCTGGAGATTTTTGCAGAAGAAAACCCGCCGAAGCGTGTGAACCGCCCGGAAGCCTGCGGTTTGCGTCATCTTGCTTTCTGTGTAGAGAGTGTGGAGCAGACGGTGAATGAGCTGGCAGAGATAGGGATTGAATGTGAGCCAATCCGTGTGGATGATTACACTGGCAAAAAGATGACTTTTTTCCATGACCCGGACGGACTGCCGTTGGAGCTGCATGAGTAAAATGAAGAAAACAAGAAAACCAGGCGGTGGTCGGAAGAAGCTGAAGCCGGAGTACGATGCCGGGAAGAACCTGAAAGAGCAGATGGAAAGTGCTGTGGCGCTTTATGATTCTGAGATGTCCCTCCAGTCCATCGCAGATGCGTTGGCTCTAAACCCCATCAAGGTACGGAAACTGCTCATCACGGCTGGTGTGTATGAATCTGAAGTGGCGGAGAAAGTAAAAAACACTTTTGAAGAATACCGAAAAACACAAGACTACAAAACCGCCATCCTCTCAACATCCTCTACTCTTCAACTCTCCAAAGCCTCCGTTACCTCGTACCTACCATATCAGAAAGGCGTGTACTTTCCCAGTACAGAGAAAGAGAAGATCAGTGTTGGGGCAGAGCGGCAGCGGAGATACAGAGTGATGAAGCGGTGGAGGGTTGATCCGACAGAAGAAAACTTCTGGGGAGTGGTTCTGTCCTATGCTGGTGTGAAATTCAAAACTTACTCCGGATTGCCATTTACTTATGAGGTGAGGAAAGGAAGAAGCGGCGAGTACACGAAAGAGCTGTGGATTGACCGCCGGGAGAGGAGTAAGAGTTTGGCATGGAGTTCTATAGTTTTGGCACTGGGAAATATAAAAGAAGAAGTAGTAGAGAGACATTCTGGCAGTGCATCCGGAGCAGCGTGGTAAGGGTCTGGCCCGGAATTTGATGGAGCACATTGTAGGATCGGAAAGAAAAGCCGGAAAAAAAGCGCTGAGGCTTGATGTGATCGAGAATAATACAGCGGCGGTAGGTCTGTATCAGAAACTGGGTTTTCGGTATATCCAGACAAAGACACTTTTTTATGAGGTGGTTGGCGAGATGACCTTCAAAATGTATGAGCTGGTTTTGTGATCTATGGGTGAGGAAAGAGCGTATAAACCAAGAAGGCCTGGTGGTGGCCGCAGGAAATCTAAGCCGGAGTATGATGCCGGGAAGATCCTTAAGGAACTGATGGATCCGGCTGTTGTGCTTTATGAAGCGGGAATGTCTTTGCAGGCCATTGCAGATGAGCTGGGGCTGAATCCGATCAAGGTTCGGAAGCTGCTTATCACGGCCGGTGTGTATGCATCGGATGTGGCGGAGAAGGTGCAGGAGACCTTTGATGACTTCAGAAAAACACAGGATCATAAAGCTGCTGTCCTTTCAACTGCAAATGCTCTTGGCCTGTCCAGGTCCTCTGTTACTTCATATCTTCCGTACAAAAAGGGTGTGTATTTTCCGGGTACAGCACCTGCAGATAAGATCAGTGTTGGAGCTGAACGGCAGCGGAGGTACAGAGCGATGAAGCGTTGGAGGAATGCTCTAACACTGGAAAAAAAGTAAAAAAGATAAAAGAAAAAAGAGCCCGACGCATCAGGCTCTTTCAAGGTGTTGTCCGAAGACGACCACCGCAATTCATAGCCATAATATACCATCCGGGAAGAAATTATGCAAGAGTTTTAACAAAGCTTAGCAAAAATTCTCCTACCTCTTTACGGATGCCACTGAAAAGTAGTCGGGGATTTTCCGCATTTATAAAAATAAGTTGCTGAATAGGTAAAACCTATATTATAATATGGTCATGAAATAACTCACTGGGAGGTGATGGTATGTTATTATTGAAAGAAGAAATTTATACTATAGATGATATATATGCTTTACCAGAGGGTGAAAGAGCAGAATTGATTGATGGCCATATGTATATGATGGCTCCACCGAGTCGCAGACATCAAAAAATTTCAATGGAGCTTTCCAGTGTTATTCGTGAATATATTCGTTTTCACAGAGGAAAGTGTGAGGTATATGCAGCTCCTTTTGCTGTCTATCTTGATGAGAAAAGTAATACCTATGTTGAGCCGGATATCTCAGTGATTTGTGATCCACATAAACTTGATGACAGAGGATGTAATGGTGCACCTGACTGGATTATAGAGATTGTATCACCATCCAGTAAAAAAATGGATTATCTGTTAAAACTTCTGAAATATCGTTCCTGTGGTGTAAAAGAATACTGGATTGTTGATCCTGAGAAAGATCGTGTTATTGTATACAATTTTACAGGTGACGAAAGTATTAATGAGTATACTTTGGAGGATTCTGTTAAAGCAGGGATCTATGAAGAACTTGTGATTGATTTCGGAAGTATGGAATTGTAGGGGCCAATGAGCTGCCATTACTTAAAGAAGATTATATAAAACAAAGACTGCCGCAGGTTTCGCGCCTGCGGCATTTTGCAGTTTGTACAAAAAACACAGAAAATATATTGGAAAAAGAGCGGGAAAAGGGTATAATGTCAGAGAAAGTGTGATTGATAAAATACAGACGATTTTTTCTGCTTTGTCAGGTCATAAATAAGTGAGGCGGAGGATGTAACAATGGAACAGCAGCATATGTTTACCAACCGGATGATCCGTAATCTTCTGGTGCCGGTAGTGCTGGAACAGATTTTGAATTCGATAATGGGAACCGCAGATACCATGATGGTCAGCAATGTAGGATCTGCGGCTCTTTCTGCGGTATCGCTGGTGGATTCCATCAATGTGCTTCTGATCCAGGCTTTTTCGGCGCTGGCAGCGGGAGGCGCCATTGTCTGCGCCCAGTATATCGGACAGAGGAATTATGAGAAGGCGAATATGTCTGCCAGGCAGGTGCTTTTTATCATCACAGCGATTTCTGTAGTGGTGTCTGCAGTCTGTCTGATCTTTCAGAAGCCGCTTTTGAGGCTGATCTTCGGTGCGGTGGATGCGGATGTTATGCGTGCATCGGAAATTTATTTCTTTTTCACGGCACTGTCATTCCCCTTTATTGCGGCTTATGATTCTGCGGCTTCGATCTTTCGTGCCCAGGAGAATACCAGGGGGCCTATGACCATCTCCATGATCTCCAATATCATGAACATTGGCGGAAATGCGGTTCTGATCTGGGTTTTCCACCTTGGTGTTGCAGGAGCGGCGATCTCCACACTGGTTTCCCGTATTTTCTGTGCAGTGGTTGTTCTCTGGCAGCTGCGTAAGGATCGTCAGCCTGTCGTTGTGAAGGATTACCTGAAGATCCGCCCGGACTGGAGCATGATCGGACGTATCCTGGGACTTGGGATTCCTTCGGGAATTGAGAACAGTATGTTTCAGCTTGGAAAGCTTGCCATCCAGTCTACGGTTTCCACACTGGGAACAGCAGCCATCGCAGCGCAGGCAATGACCAATATCCTTGAGAACCTGAATGGTATCGCGGCCATCGGAGTAGGTGTGGGCCTGATGACCATCGTAGGCCAGTGTCTTGGTGCCGACCGCAGGGATGAGGCGGTCTATTACATAAAAAAACTCTGCGTCATTGCAGAGACAATTATTATCGTAAGCTGTCTGATCGTGTATATTTTGGTCAGACCGGTGACGATCCTTGGCGGAATGGAGAGTACCAGTGCGGAAATGTGCATCCACATGATCACATGGATCACCATCGTAAAGCCTGTGGTATGGACAATGGCGTTCGTGCCGGGGTATGGTCTTCGTGCAGCCGGTGATGTGAAGTTTTCCATGATCACCTCCTGTTGTACCATGTGGGCGTGCAGGTTCTGTCTCTGTGTTTTCCTGATCCGTGTCCTGGGCTTCGGGCCTATGGGTGTCTGGATCGGAATGTTTGCAGACTGGACTGTTCGTGGGATCATTTTTACCTGGCGTTTCCACAGCCGCAAATGGCTGGAGCACAAGGTAATCTGAAAAGGAGGGCATCGTATATATGAAGAATGGACTGGAAGACCAGTATGTCATAAAAAACAACAAGCGCCTCCGTTATGGCTACACAACAGGCTCCTGTGCAGCCGGGGCAGCCAGGGGTGCAGTCCGGATGCTGCTTTCGGGAGAGACTCTTTCCGAGGTAGAGCTTGATACCCCAAAGGGGATCACCCTCACGTTACAGCTTCACGATATTACCCGGGGCGAAACCTATGTCTCCTGTGCGGTACAGAAGGATGCAGGGGATGATCCGGATACCACCAACGGGATCCTGGTCTATGTAAAAGCGGAGAAGTTTTCTGTTTCAGCGGCAGAACAGGCCGGGCAGGAACGGAAAACAGAGAGATCCCGGCCTCAGATCATCCTGGACGGAGGGGTCGGTGTGGGGCGTGTCACCAAGCCGGGACTTTCCCAGAACGTGGGGGAAGCGGCGATCAATCCGGTTCCCAGAGCCATGATCCTGCGGGAAGCCGAAGAGGCGGCCCAGGAATATGACTACGAGGGCGGTCTGAAGCTTACCGTATCCGTTCCCCAGGGGGAGGAGATCGCGAAGAAAACCTTTAATCCCCGTCTTGGCATTCTTGGCGGGATCTCCATACTTGGAACCAGCGGGATCGTGGAGCCCATGAGTGAGAAGGCTCTGATCGAAAGTATCCATGTGGAGATGAAGCAGCATTTCTGCCAGGGAGAAGATTTTATCCTGGTGACACCGGGGAATTACGGTGCGGATTATCTCAGGGAGCATATGTCCATTCCCTTTGAGAACAATATCAAGTGCAGCAATTATGTAGGAGAGACCATTGACATGGCCATTGATATGGGCGTAAAGGGCATTCTTTTTGTGGCTCATATCGGTAAGTTTGTAAAGGTTGCCGCCGGGATCATGAATACCCATTCCCACTGTGCTGACGGAAGGATGGAGGTTCTCTGTGCAAGTGCCATCCGTGCAGGGGGCTCTCTGGAATGTGCCAGAGAGATCCTGGAGGCGGGGACTACCGATGAGGCGCTGGCTGTTCTTGACAGCTATGGTATCCTGAAAGAGACTATGGCTGTGGTCATGGAGAAGATCCAGTTTTATCTGGACCACAGATCCTATGAGCAGATCCTTTTGGGTGCTGTGGTGTTTTCCAATGTATACGGACTGCTGGGGCAGACCCGGGATGCAGAGGAGCTGATCCATAAGATACAGGAGCAGGCAGTCGGGGTGGATGATATTTCATGACAGGAAACCCCGGTCCGGATGGAATTTTTTTAATTTCAGGACAAAATTTGATATAAATAACAGACAGGTTTTATCCTGTCTGGAAAATATAGCTAGGAGGAAAGAAATATGGCAGGTAAATTATATGGTGTAGGTGTAGGACCGGGAGATCCGGAGCTTCTTACCTTAAAAGCACTTCGTCTTGTAAAGGAGGCAGAGGTGATCGCACTTCCGGGACAGGTTCCGGAGGATACGGTAGCGTTTAAGATCGTGGAGGGGGCTTATCCGGAGCTTGGAAAGAAGGAGCTTCTTGCAGTTCCTTTTCCGATGTCCAAGGATCCTGAGGTGCTGAAGAGCTATCACGATGCAGGAGCAGATAAAGTCAAGGCTGTCCTGGACCAGGGTAAAGACGTGGTATTTCTCACACTGGGAGATCCTACCGTGTATTCCACATATCTCTATATCCATCACAGACTTGTGGCTCAGGGCTATGAGACGGAGATCGTCTGTGGCATCACATCCTTCTGTGCAGTTTCCGCCCGTCTGAACACCGGACTTGTGGAGAAGGCAGAGCCTCTTCACGTGATCCCGGCTTCCTATCAGATCGAGGATGCGCTGAAGCTTTCCGGTACCAAGGTCCTTATGAAGGCCGGAAAGAAAATGAAGGATGTGAAGGCGGAGCTTCTTTCCCAGGGGGCAGAGGCCATGATGATCGAAAACTGCGGAATGCCGGATGAAAAGATCTACCGGACCGTGGAGGAGATCCCTGAGGATGCAGGATATTATTCCCTGATCATTATCAAAGAAAACAAAGACAGAAGAGAGGAATAGATTATGGTACATTTTGTAGGAGCAGGTCCGGGAGCACCGGATCTTATCACAGTAAGAGGTAAACAGTATCTGGAAGAGGCAGATGTGATCATCTATGCGGGATCTCTTGTAAATCCCCAGCTTCTGGAGTATTCCAAGGATGTGTGCACCATCCATAACAGTGCAAAGATGACCCTTGAGGAAGTGATCTCTGTTATGGAGAGAGCAGAGGCTGACGGTAAGATGACCGTTCGTCTCCACACCGGCGATCCATGTATCTACGGTGCGATCCGTGAGCAGATGGATATCCTGGATGAAAAGGGAATCCCCTATGATTCCTGCCCGGGTGTCAGTGCCTTCTGCGGAGCTGCATCTGCACTGAACCTGGAGTATACACTTCCGGATATTTCCCAGAGTGTGATCATCACAAGAATGGAAGGAAGGACACCGGTGCCGGCAAAAGAGAGCATTCAGTCCTTTGCCGCTCATAATGCGACTATGGTTATTTTCCTCAGTACAGGTATGCTGGAGGAGCTGAGCCGCAGACTGGTGGAGGGCGGATACCGTGAGGACACACCGGCTGCCATCGTCTACAAAGCAACCTGGCCCGATGAGAAGAAGTTTATCTGTACAGTGGGTACTCTGGCTCAGACAGCAAAAGAGAACAAGATCACAAAAACAGCGCTTATGCTGGTAGGTGATGCGGTCAATGCTGCAAGCTATGACAGATCCAAGCTGTATGATCCTGGCTTTACCACAGAGTTCCGTGAGGCTACGAAATAAAATATGAACATTACCATCATTTGCTTCAGTATGACAGGGCTGGAGACAGGGGAAAGGCTTCAGAGGGCTCTGGAAAAAGAGGGTGAGAGTGTCACCCTTGCAAAAAAGAGCCGGTACCTTCCGGATCCGATCTCTGTTTCCACCTCCCAGTGGGCAGGGGAACAGTTCCGGACAGGAAAAGAGGGCGTGATCTTTGTTGGCGCCTGCGGGATCGCAGTGCGCAGTATCGCACCTTACATTGCCGGAAAAAAGACGGATCCGGCTGTGCTGGTGGTCGATGAATGCGGAAAATTTGTCATTGCTCTTCTTTCCGGACATCTGGGCGGAGCCAATGAGCTGGCTCTTCGCTGTGCCGGATATCTTAAGGCGGTGCCGGTTGTGACAACAGCCACAGATCTTCACAGCCGTTTTGCAGTGGATGTTTTTGCAAAAAAGAATGGCTGTGCTATTTTTCATATGAAGGCTGCAAAGGAGGCTTCTGCGGCCCTTCTTGCAGGAGAGAGCGTTGGCTTTTACAGTGAGTTTCCATGGGACGGGGAGCTGCCGGAGGGTCTGGTGCTTTGCGGGAAGGACGGAAGGCCCTCAGCTGCAGCGGATCCGGAGAAGGGTGAGATAGCCGGTGAGGCACCGGAAACAGGTATTGCGGTGACGATCCACAGAGGCTGCCTGCCCTTTAAAAATACAGTCCATGTGGTGCCGCCCGCTGCAGTTCTGGGAATGGGCTGCCGCAGGGGAAAGGATGCAGCTTCCATCCGGAAGGCGGCAGAGGAATGTCTGAAGGAATCAGATGTTTACAGAGAAGCACTGAGAGCCATTGCCAGTATCGATCTGAAGAAAGAAGAGGTGGGACTTCTTTCTCTGGCAGAAGCCTGGCAGCTTCCGTTTCTGACCTTTACAGAGGAAGAGCTGAAGGCAGTGCAGGGTGAATTTACCCCGTCACAATTTGTAAAAAAGATAACAGGTGTAGAGAATGTCTGTGAGAGAAGCGCGGTTCTGGGTTGCGGACAGGGTACACTGATCAGAAAAAAAACAGGCCGGGACGGTGTGACTACCGCCCTTGCAGCCGGAAATCGGAGGATACGTTTTGAGTAAGATTTATGTTGTAGGAATTGGCCCGGGTGCGTATGACCAGATGACTGGAAGAGCGATCCGTGCATTAAATGAAAGTGATGTGATCATCGGTTACACGGTGTATGTGGATCTTGTAAAGGAGTATTTTGCAGGCAAAGAGTTCATGACCACACCGATGAAAAAAGAGGTAGACCGCTGTGTACTTGCTTTTGACGAGGCAAAAAAAGGAAAAACAGTTTCCATGATCTGCAGTGGTGACGCCGGTGTTTACGGTATGGCAGGTCTGATGTATGAGGTGGGAGAAAACTATCCGGATGTGGAGCTGACCATTATCCCGGGTGTGACAGCAGCCACAGGCGGCGCCGCAGTGCTGGGTGCACCGCTGATCCATGATTTCTGCCTGATCAGCTTAAGTGATCTTCTGACTCCGTGGGAGAAGATCGAGGCAAGGCTTCTGGCAGCAGCACAGGCGGATTTTGTGGTATGCCTTTACAATCCGTCCAGCAGAAAACGTAAGGATTATCTTCAGAAGGCCTGTGATCTGATGATGAAATACAAGTCTCCGGATACTGTCTGCGGCACGGTTGCCCAGATTGCACGTGACGGCGAGACTGCACAGGTTATGACACTGAAGGAGCTCCGTGATACAGAAGTGGATATGTTTACTACCGTATTTGTGGGAAATTCACAGACTAAGAATGTAAACGGCAAGATGGTAACACCAAGGGGATATAAGAATGTATAAAGCCATTGTTTTTGCAGGAACCACCGAGGGCTATGCGCTCTGTGAGTTCCTTGCGGAAAATCATGTTCCGGTCTATGCCTGTGCAGCCACGGAATATGGCGGCTCCCTTCTGAAGGAAAATGAATTTCTCCATGTCAGCGCCGGAAGGCTGAAAACCGAAGATATGGAGGAGCTTTTCCGAAGGGAAGCGCCGGAGATCGTTCTGGACGCCACTCATCCCTATGCAGCAGAGGTGACAAAAAATATCCGGACTGCCTGTGAGAACGGAAGCATCCGCTATCAGCGTGTCCTTCGCCCGGAGGGGGAGAAGAACAGGGAAGCCATCTATGTGGAAAGCACGGAGAAAGCGGCAGAGCTTCTTTCCGGTACAGAGGGGAACATTTTTCTTACCACAGGAAGCAAGGAGCTGTCTAAATTTACAGTGATCCCGGATTACCAGGAGAGGCTTTTTGCCCGGGTGCTGTCCATCCCTTCCGTGATCAGCTCCTGCGCGGAGCTGGGGATCGAAGGAAAGCATCTCATCGGTATGCAGGGGCCATTTTCCACAGAGATTAACGAAGCCATGCTTCGACAGTTTCAGTGCAGCTATCTGGTCACCAAGGATACCGGTCTGGCAGGTGGATTCCCGGAAAAGATGGAGGCCTGTCAGCGCTGCGGCGTCACACCTGTGATCATCGGAAGACCATTGCAGGAGGAGGGGCTGTCCCTGCCGGAAGCAAGGGTATTTCTGGCAAAGCTGTTCGGCCTTACCCTGTCACAGAGGGTTTCTCTTGTAGGCATCGGCATGGGTGCGGAAAAAACACTGACCCTGGAAGGAAAGGAGGCCTTTGATGAGGCGGAGCTTCTGATCGGTGCAAAGCGTATGACAGAGGCCGTACAGAGGCCGGGGCAGATGGTTCTCCATGAGTACCGCAGTGATAAGATCGTGGAGTATATCAAGACACATCCACAGTACCGTACCGTAGCCATTGCCCTTTCCGGCGATGTAGGCTTCTACAGCGGTGCAAGGAAGCTGATCGATCTTCTGGATGGTGATGTCCAGGTGATCTGCGGGATTTCTTCCGTTGTTTATTTTATGGCGAAGATCGGTCTTTCCTGGGATGATGCCAGGATCGTCAGCGCTCATGGAAGAGACTGCAATCTGATTGCCCTGATCCGGCATAACCCCAAAGTTTTTTCCATTCTGGGAACAGAGGATGGGGTAGCTCGTCTGGCTTCCCGTCTGGTTGCGTATGGAATGGGTGATGTGACCCTTTATGTGGGCGAAAATCTTTCCTACGAAAATGAAAAGATCTTTCATGCCAGTGCGGCAGAGCTTACAGAATACCGGGGTGATGCGTTAAGCGTGGTAACTGCGTGCAATGAAAAGGCAGTACCTTTGCCCGCAGTTCACGGGATCTGTGATGAGGAATTTCTCCGTGGGAAGGCGCCTATGACAAAGGAAGAGGTGCGTACGGTTTCTCTGTCCAAGCTTCGTCTTCAGGAAAATTCTGTCTGCTATGATGTGGGAGCGGGCACAGGCTCGGTTTCTGTTGAGATGGCGCTTCGTGCCTGGAAGGGGCAGGTCTATGCCATCGAGAAAAAGGAAGATGCCCTTGCTCTTCTGAAGGAGAACAGGCGGAAATTTGCCACAGACAATCTGGAGATCGTGCCGGGTACTGCACCGGAAGCGATGGTGGAACTGCCTGTTCCGACACATGCCTTTATCGGCGGGTCTTCCGGAAATATGAATGAGATCATCCGGCTTCTTCTGGACAAAAATCCGGGAGTACGGATCGTGATCAACTGCATCACACTGGAGACGGTGACGGAAGCCATGAATGCCATCCGGGATTTCAGCCTGACGGATGTGGATATCGTACAGCTGTCTGCGGCAAGATCAAAATCTATCGGAAGGTATCATATGATGATGGGTGAGAATCCGATCTATATCATTTCCTGCAGCGGAAGAGGGGAGGAGATTTAGGTGAAGATCCCGAGAATACTTCTTGCGGCAGGTGCCAGCGGAAGCGGAAAAACCCTGATCACCTGCGGACTGCTTCAGGCGCTGGTGAACCGTGGCCTTAAGGTGGCTTCTTTTAAATGCGGCCCGGATTACATAGATCCTATGTTCCACAGCCGTGTGATCGGTACAAGATCCCGAAACCTGGATACGTTTTTTACAGATGGAGACAGAACCCGGTATCTTCTGGCAAAGAACGCATCGGACTGTGAGATCGCAGTGATGGAGGGAGTCATGGGGTATTATGACGGTGTAGGAGGGATCACCTCCAGAGCCAGCGCCTATGATCTGGCCTCCACCACAGATACACCGGTGATCCTGATCGTAAACAGCCGTGGTATGAGTGTTTCCCTGGCTGCCTATGTAAAGGGCTTTCTGGAATACAAAAAGGACAGTCATATCTGCGGCGTGATCTTTAACCAGATGTCTCCCATGCTGTATCCCAGGATGAAGAAGCTTCTGGAAGAGGAGCTTTCCGTAAAGGTGCTGGGATATGTTCCGAAGGTGGAGGACTGTCTGATCGAAAGCCGTCATCTGGGGCTGGTGCTTCCGGAGGAGATCCCGGAGCTGAAAAGCCGTCTGCAGAAGCTTTCCGAGGTACTGGAGAAAACCCTGGATATCGATGGGATCCTGGAGCTTGCAGGGGAAGCACCGGAGCTTGCGGCACCGGAGACGGAAATGCTGATACAGAAGGATACTGCCTTCGGATACCGTACAGAGGAAAAGGTGCGGATCGGTGTGGCGGATGATGAAGCCTTCTGCTTTTTCTATGCGGATAATTTAAATCTTCTGGAGCAGATGGGAGCGGAGCTGGTACGTTTTTCCCCCATTCATGACAGAGAGCTTCCGGAGGATCTGGACGGGCTTCTTTTAAGCGGCGGTTACCCGGAATTAAACGGGAAGGCGCTGGAAGAAAATCAGGAAATGTGCACCCGGATCCGGGAAGTCATCCTGGACGGAATGCCCTGTCTGGCAGAATGTGGCGGATTCATGTATCTTCATCAGGAGATGGAGGATATGGAAGGAAAGCAGCGCAGAGTCTGCGGGGTGATCCCTGGAAGGGCTTACCGGACACCGAAGCTGAACCGGTTTGGCTATATCACCCTTACGGAAAAACAGGATACCGGACTTGGTGAGATCCCGGCTCATGAATTCCATTACTTTGATTCCACAGATTGCGGAGAGGATTTTCATGCGGCAAAGCCGGCATCTAAAAGAGGATGGGATTGTATCCATGACCGGGGCAGGCTGATGGCAGGATTTCCGCATCTTTATTATTACGGAAATCCCAGGATTCCGGCACGCTTTCTGAAGAACGCACTGGAATATAAGAAAGAACGGAGGCAGAAAAAAGATGCTGAAATATAGTCTTCCTGCACTGGTCATAGGATTTGTGCTGGATCTTCTGATCGGAGATCCCAGATGGCTTTATCATCCGATCTGTGTCATCGGCAATCTGATTGCAGTGCTGGAAAAAATGATCCGGAAGATTTTTCCGAAAAATCACGGCGGTGAGCTGACAGGAGGCTTTCTGATCGTAGTGCTTGTCTGTCTGTTCAGCGGCGGGGTGCCGCTTCTGGTGCTTTATTATCTTTACCGGTATCTGCCGGTGGCCGGATTTGTGCTGGAGGTTTTCTGGTGCTATCAGCTTCTTGCCACCCGTTCCCTGAAAGATGAGAGTATGAAGGTTTATGACCGGTTGAAAAACGGGACTCTGGACGAGGCACGCTATGCGGTGTCCATGATCGTAGGCCGTGATACCAGAGAGCTTACGGAAACCGGCGTGACAAAGGCTGCTGTGGAAACCGTTGCGGAAAATGCATCCGACGGCGTGATTGCTCCCATGCTTTATATGGCTATCGGCGGGGTGCCGCTGATGTTTTTGTACAAGGGTATCAATACCATGGATTCCATGCTTGGATATAAAAATGACAAATATCTTTATTTCGGCCGTATTGCGGCAAAGCTGGATGATGTGGCCAATTATATCCCTGCCAGGATCTCCGGATGGCTGATGGTGGCAGGAACTGTTTTTACAGGAATGGATACAAAAAATGCGGCAAAGATCTACAAACGTGACCGGAGAAATCATGCAAGCCCCAACTCTGCTCAGACAGAGGCTGCCATGGCCGGAGCGCTGGATGTACAGCTTGCGGGAAATGCATATTATTTCGGGAAATTATATGAAAAACCCACGATCGGGGATCCGATCCGCCCGGTGGAGCCGGAGGATATCAAAAGAGCTAACCGGCTGATGTACGCGGCATCCATACTGGGTATGGTTGTATTTGGACTGCTCAGTGCGGGGATCCGGTTCGGGTTATTAAGGTAACAATAAATACAGACAGGAGAATGACCAATGACAAAACACATACATGGAGGAGACGTATATAAACATAAAGACTGCCTGGATTTTTCGGCAAATCTGAATCCTTTGGGAACACCGGAAAGTGTGAAGCAGGCCATTATCCACAGTCTGGATCATATTGCACAGTATCCCCAGGTGGGATGCGGCGTTCTCAGGGAAAGGATCGCAGAATCGGAAGGGGTAAAAGCGGAAGAGGTAATATGCGGTAACGGAGCAGCAGAAGTGATCTTTACGCTCTGTCATGCAGTAAAGCCAAAGCGGGCTCTGATCCCGGCGCCTACTTTTGCGGAATACGGACAGGCTCTGGCCAGCACTGGCTGTGAGTTGGAATATTACATGCTGACGGAAAATGACGGCTTTGTGCTCAGTGAAGCCTATCTGGATATCCTCCATAAGGGACTGGATATGGCTTTCTTATGTAACCCCAACAATCCTACCGGCATGCTGATTCCCCACAGGCTTCTGAAAAGGATCCTGGAAAAATGCAGAAAGCTGGATATCCTGCTGGTGGTAGATGAATGTTTTCTTGATTTTGTAAAGGAACCGGAAGAGTATTCTCTGAAGCGTTCTCTTTCCGGGTTCAATAATCTTTTTATCCTGAAGGCATTTACAAAAAGATATGCCATGGCAGGGGTGCGGCTGGGCTATGGCCTCTGTTCTGACAGAAAGCTGATGGAAAGGATGGAGCTCTGCGTTCAGCCATGGAATGTTTCCACCATGGCCCAGGCAGCCGGGCTCCAGGCACTTACAGAGACGGAATATGTAGAGGAGGGAAGACAGCTTGTTTTTCGGGAGGCACAGTGGCTGAAGGATGAGCTGGTCCGCATTGGGTATAAAGTATTTCCGTCGGAAGCAAATTATATTTTCTTTAAAGGACCGGAGGAGCTCTTTGACTTCTGTCTGCGGAAGCGGATCCTGATCCGTGACTGCAGCAATTATCCGGGTCTTACAAAGGGGTATTACCGGATCGCGGTAAAGCGCCATGAAGAAAATGTAAAACTGATCGAAGTACTTGAGGGAGGTATATTATGGCAAAAGCAATAATGGTACAGGGAACCATGTCCAATGCCGGAAAAAGCCTGCTGGCTGCGGGACTTTGCAGGATCTTTAAGCAGGATGGATATCGTGTGGCTCCTTTTAAATCACAAAATATGGCACTGAATTCCTTTATCACAGAGGATGGTCTTGAGATGGGACGGGCCCAGGTCATGCAGGCAGAGGCAGCCGGGATCCGGCCGTCTGTCCTGATGAATCCGATCCTTCTGAAGCCTACCAATGATGTAGGCTCCCAGGTGATCGTAAACGGAGAGGTTCTTGGAACCATGAGTGCCAGGGATTATTTCAAATATAAGAAGACCCTGGTCCCGGATGTGATGAAGGCGTACAACGCTCTTGCAGCGGAAAACGATATCATTGTCATCGAAGGTGCGGGAAGTCCTGCCGAGATCAATCTCAAGGATGAGGATATTGTAAATATGGGTATGGCAAAGATGGCCAAGGCACCGGTCCTTCTTGTGGGGGATATTGACCGTGGAGGTGTTTTTGCCCAGCTGATCGGTACGGTGGAGCTTCTGGAGGACGATGAGAAGGCTATGGTAAAGGGGCTGATCATCAACAAATTCCGCGGAGATAAGACTATTCTGGACCCTGGTGTTGTCATGCTTGAGGAAAGAAGCGGGATCCCGGTGGTGGGTGTGGCGCCTTATCTGGATATCCAGGTGGAGGATGAGGACAGCCTGACGGAGCGTTTTGACCGGAAGCAGGAAGCCGGTGTCATTGATATCGCAGTGGTCCGTACACCAAGGATCTCCAACTTTACGGATTTTAATCCTTTTGAGAGCATTCCCGGAGTTTCTCTCCGCTATGTAAAACACCCGAGAGATCTTCACTCTCCGGACATGATCATCCTTCCTGGAACCAAGAACACCATGGGTGATCTGATCTGGATGCGGGAAAGCGGAATGGAGGCAGCGGTTCTCAAGGAAGCCTCCAGAGGCAAGCTGATCTTTGGTGTCTGCGGCGGCTATCAGATGCTGGGCGAGACCTTAAGCGATCCTCATGGCGTTGAAAATGGCGGTTCCATGAAAGGAATGGGACTTCTTCCCATGGAAACGGTATTTGCCGAAAAGAAAACCAGGACCAGGGTGCAGGGGCATTTCGGTCAGCTGTCCGGTGTGTTTGCTCCTCTTTCCGGTGCGGAGATCGAGGGCTACGAGATCCATATGGGCGAAAGTATCCTGAAGGAGAATGCAGGAACAGCCACGAAGATCACAGACAGCGTCAGCGGTAAGAAAAAAGAAGAGGGTGCTTTTGCGGGAAATGTGTGCGGAACCTATATCCACGGCGTTTTCGATAAGGAAGCATCTGCAGAGGCGATCATCCGCGTGATCGGCGAGAAAAAAGGTATTGATGTGGAAAATATGACAGGCGTGGATTTTGCGGCATTTAAGGAACAGCAGTATGATATCCTGGCTGCAGAGATGCGGAAGCATCTGGATATGAAAAAAATCTATGAGATACTGGAAAACGGGATTACGGAGGAAGAATAGAAATGAAAGTTGAGCTTGAAAATGTAAAACCCATGGAGATCGAAAAAAGAAGCTTTGAGATTATCACAGAAGAGCTGGGGGATACTCCCCTGATCCCGGGAACAGAGCTGATCGTAAAACGCTGCATCCACACAAGCGCAGATTTTGATTATGCAAAAAATCTCTGCTTCTCGGAGGGTGCAGTGGAAAGGGCCATGGACGCCATCCTCAACGGTGCCTGCATCGTCACAGATACCCAGATGGCAAAGGCCGGGATCAACAAGCGTGCACTTGCCCGCTACGGCGGTGAGGCTTACTGCTTCATGTCCGATGAGGATGTGGCTGCCCTTGCAAAAAAGAACGGGACTACCAGAGCCACAGCCAGCATGGACAAGGCAGCAGAGATGGATAAAAAGCTGATCTTTGCCATTGGAAACGCACCTACCGCACTGGTACGTCTTTATGAGCTTATTGAGAACGGAAAGCTTTCTCCTGAGCTGATCATCGGTGTGCCGGTAGGCTTTGTGAATGTTGTGCAGTCCAAGGAGCTGATCATGCACGCAGATGTGCCTTATATTGTGGCAAAAGGACGCAAGGGTGGAAGCAACATCGCTGCGTGCATTGTAAATGCCCTGCTCTACATGATCGATAACCGGAGAGATTAGGAGCCGGTAACCTCCTTCAGAAGCTGACAGGCAGGCAGAAAATCCTTGGATGGAATGGAGGAGCAGGAGAGGACCAGGGTGACCTCGGCTCCGTTTTCTCTGAGAACCTCCAGTCCCAGACCACGGTTCCGGGCTCTGTCTGTCAGTTCACTGCCTGTGAGAGAACAGGGAAGAGTAAGGGCAAGGCTGGTTCCTGCGGCTCCTGTTTGGATCTGGCAGTCCTGGCCGAAAGTTTCCCGGACAGCCTGGGAAAGAGCCTTCAGCTTCTGGGAATAAAGGCGGCGGAGCTTTCTTGTCTGGGAAGCCAGATGCCCGTCGCGGATAAACTGGCAGAGCGCGATCTGTTCTGCCTTGGAAGCAGTCTGATTATAAAAGGCTGCTTTTTTTGTATATTTTTCCCGGAGAGAGCGCGGCAGTACCATGAAGCTGACACGGATGGAGGGCAGCAGCAGCCTGGAAAAGGAACCGATATAGACAACGTTTTCACCACCTGCAAGACTGAAAAGTGAAGGCGTCGGCTTTTGGAAATAAACAAATTCGTTTTCGAAATCATCCTCAATGATCAGATGGTCATTGATTTCTGCATGACGGATCAGCTCCAGCCGTCGTTTTACCGGCATGATCTCGCCCCATTTCGTCATGTGAGCAGGGGAAACATAGATCACATCGCAGCTTTTGTCCCGGTAATGGACATCAAAGCCGTAATCCTGAAAGATGGTGCTGCATGTGGTGAAGGACGGTGTGGGGAACGAAACGGTTTTCCGTTCATGGATCAGAGGACAGAGGATCTGGAGAAGGGGCTGGAGACCGGCCCCTACTACAATATCATCCGGGGAGCAGATCACATTTCTGCGTTCCCGGATATAGTCTGCGAGAACCTCCCGGAAATCGCTTTCGCCCTGGGGTTCGCCATAAGAAAGCATACGGTCGCCCTGGCGGAGGGCGCTTTTGATGTAACGCTGCCACAGATCAAAACGGAAGCTTTCCCGGTCAACACCGGAAGAGGCAAAATCATAAAGGCAGGGCGTGATATCCTTATCCTGTTTTTCGGGGGTAAGCAGATGCTGCTTGGAAGCAATGCCGGTGACATAATAGCCGCTCTGTGCCCTGGCGATGATATAGCCGTCTGCTGCCAGCAGAAGATAGGCATTTTCGATGGTGGTACGGCTCAGCTTCAGCTCCTGGGCGCATTTGCGGAGGGAGGGCATTTTGCTTCCGGGAAGGAGACGGCCTTCCAGGATCAGCTTCCGGTAATAGTGGTAAACCTCCAGATAAAGGTGTTCTTTTTTGTGTTCTGAAGATATATTTAACATAAGTATGATGATTTCCTTCCAAAAATGATTGCGTAAACCTGACAGTTCATTCTATAATATTACAGAAAAAAACTCAAGACTGGAGAATTACCATGAAAAAAATAGCAGTGATCAATGATCTTTCCGGGCTGGGGAAATGTTCACTGACAGCAGCGATCCCGGTGATCTCGGTGATGGGAGTCCAGGCGTGTCCACTTCCCACCGCTGTTTTAAGCAACCAGACCGGTTATGAAAGTTATTTCTGTGAGGATTTCACAGAGCATATGGAACCATATATGGAGCAGTGGAAAAAAAGAGGATTTTTCCCGGATGGGATCTATACAGGATTTCTTTCTGACGATAAGCAGGCAGACAGGATCCTGAAATTTATGGATCTGTTTGCCAGTGAGGAGACATTGATTCTTACAGATCCGGTAATGGGAGATGACGGGGAAGTCTACCCGATTTATACAGAGGGACTTCGAAGCCGTTTCCGCGAACTGGTCAGCCGTTCCTATGTAATCACCCCAAACATTACAGAGGCATTGCTGCTCCTTTACGGAAAAGAAGAAATGGAGAAAAAATGGAAAGTTCTGGAAACTATGCCGGAGGCAGAAAGGCTGGAGAAGATCCAGGAGATCGGACAGCGCCTTGTTCTTGAATTTTCTCTTTCCGCAGTAGTGATTACAGGTGTGAATTACCGAGAGAATAGTCAGACACTGAAAATGGGAAATCTTGTCCTGGAAAAAGAAAAGGTTTCCTGGGTATTTACCGAAAAATCCGGCGGAAGTTATTCCGGAACCGGAGATCTTTTTGCGTCAGTGCTCAGTGCCGGTCTGGTGAAAGGATATTCCATGGAAACCTGTGCACATATGGCAGTGGAATTTATTTCCACATCAATCAGAGATGCAGTATCAGAAGAAACAGACCGTAATGACGGGGTATGCTTTGAAGCGCATCTAGGTATGTTGCTTTCATAATATAGCCTGCAAATAAAAAGTCAAGGCTAAATTGAAAGAACATTGAAAATTTTATACAGGTTGAAAATTGGGTATCAAAATAAGACCACCACAC
>NZ_JBQHWA010000035.1:0-29611 GCF_052064225.1 Blautia massiliensis (ex Liu et al. 2021)
AATACGAAATAAAAAGTGCTTCAAATGAATCTGTAGTGAGTATAACAAAAAAACTTCTGTTATGCACTACGCCTTCTTTTGAAGCACTTACAGTACAAAATGCTCCTGCAACGATTTCGGTTGCGCCCATTTACAGAAACGGTTATACTGATAACACAGGAAAGAGAGGAATTACACATGAAGAAAATCGTGCTTGCTTCCGCATCTCCCAGGAGGCGGGAACTTTTAAGCCAGGTAGGAGTCGCCTTTGAAGTGAAGCCTGCCAGCGGGGAAGAACGGATCACCAGTGCAGAGCCTGCGAAAGTGGTGGAGGAACTTTCTCGTCAGAAAGCTATGTTTACGGCATACGCGCTGGAGGAAGAGGAGAACCGAGATCTGAGAGATGTGGTTGTGATCGGTGCAGATACCGTTGTATCTTATGAGGGTAAGATTTTAGGTAAACCGGCAGATGAGACAGCTGCAATAGAGATGCTCGCTATGCTGCAGGGGAATACACATCAGGTATATACCGGTGTAACTTTGCTGATAAGAGAAAAAGGGAGATGGAAAGCTCATACCTTCCATGAGTGCACAGATGTGAGCTTTTATCCGGTGACAGAGGAAGAAATAAAGGAATATGTAAACAGCAAAGACCCAATGGACAAAGCCGGAAGCTATGGGATCCAGGGCGCCTGGGGAGCCTATGTGAAGGGAATCCGTGGTGATTATAACAACGTGGTGGGACTGCCTGTGGCAAGACTGATCTATGAGACAAAAAAACTGGGAATGAACCTGAGAGGATGAAAGACAAAATGATAAAAGCTTGTATATTTGATCTGGATGGAACAATTGCGGATACACTGGAATCTATGGCATATGTGGCTAATGAGATCATGGAAAAGTTTTCCCTGAAACCACAGCCGACAGATAATTTTCGTTATTACAGCGGTGAAGGTGCAGATATGCTGATCAGAAGATGCCTGATCGATGCAGGAGATCCGGAGCTGGTACACTACGAAGAAGTCCGGGAACTTTATCGCAGGAAATTTGATGAAGATCCGCTGTATAAAGTTGTGCCATATAAAGATATGCCGGAAACCCTTCAGAAGCTGAAACATGCAGGCCTTAAGATGGCTGTATGCTCCAATAAGCCTCATGTTGCGGCGCAGAAAGTGGTAAAGGCGATCTATGGCGATCTGTTTGATGAGGTGATGGGACAGCAGGAGGGAATCCGCAGAAAGCCGGCACCGGATGGTCCGCTGAAGATTGCAGAAGATTTCGGCGTAAAGCCGGAAGAATGTATGTATATCGGAGATACAAAGACAGATATGCAGACAGGAAGTGCTGTCGGAATGTATACCGTTGGTGCACTATGGGGATTCCGTGACAGAGAAGAGCTTGAAAATAACGGTGCAGATATTGTAGCAGCTGTACCTGGTGATCTGTTTACTATTTATGAGGAGAAGCAGCATGATTAAGATGGTTGCCAGTGATCTGGATGGAACGCTGCTTATCGGTGGAAGACAGACGCTGCCGGAAGAGATCTTTCCGCTGGTAAAGGAACTGAAAAAAATGGGAATCCTCTTTGTGGCAGCCAGTGGCAGACAGTATGCCAATATGAGGAATCTTTTTGCGCCGGTAAAGGACGAGATGGCATTTATCAGTGAAAATGGCGGGCTCGCTGTCCAGAATGAGAAGCTTCTGTACTGTGACAGCTTTGACAAAGAACTGGTCAGAGAGATCATTCAGGCAATATGGGAAAAGCCCGGAGCGGAATTTTCCTGTTCTACAAAGGATTTTTATTATATCATGCCCAAGACAGAACATTATCGCCATCTGATGATCGAAGAAGTAAAAAATCAGTGTAAGATCATAAAGAGTTTTGATGAGATCACAGAGCCTTGTATGAAGGTTGCAGTTTATGAGAGAGAAGGAATGACGGAGGAATCCATCCGGTACTGGAGAGAACGGTTCAAAGACAGATGTACTGTTGTGACATCCGGATTTGCGTGGGTGGATTTTGTTCCATTTACCACGAACAAAGCAAAAGGGATCCGTAAATACCAGGAACTTTTGGGAATCGGACCGGATGAATGCATGGCGTTCGGGGATGAATACAATGATATTGAAATGATGAAATCTGTAAAATACAGCTTTGCCATGAAGCATGCGAAGCCAGGGGTAAAGGCGGCGGCTTTCTATGAGACAGAGAAGGTGGAACCAGTACTTCGCAGACTGATCGCGGCGGGTGGAGATATAAAGGAGGTACTTTAATATGTACAAGAAAGAATATGTCCAAACATTTCTGGAAAAACAGGGTCAGCTTTTTGATGAGCCGGTAGCAGAGGATTTTGAGGAGGCAGAGGAATTTCTCGAGGATTGCATGGCAGTTGTGCTGGATTCCCTGAAGGATGTTAAAAAATATCTGGATGGAATGGGCGCAGATGTGGAGGGGATTTCCCTGAAGGAGCTGGAAGAAGAAAGCGAAGTATTTAAACTCCCGGACGGAAAATATATGATCGTAGAAGGCTGACGGAAAGCAGGGATTACACCTCTGAAAATTAAATATGATAAACTTGCATCAGCAAAAAGAAAGCCCTGCGTAGAAAGGGTAAATGTGGGGAAAATAAAATGATGTAAAGGAGGATGGGATATGAAAAAAAGCAGAGTGCTGGCAGTCGTCATGGCTGTGCTTATGATGGTAACGCTGCTTCCATCGATGGTATTTGCCACTGCAGTTCCATCTGAAACTCTTGATGGAAAGCTGAAGGTCAAAGGAACACTTGCGATCGGGTCTACTTTAAGTGCAGATTACTCAAAGGTCAAGCCGGAGGGGATCACAGATGATAATGTGAGTTTTTCCTGGTCATTAAAGGACGGAGACCTTCTTACAGAGGTAGGAACTGACAAGACTTATAAAATCGATGAAAAAGATCTGGGTCTTCCGATCGTTCTGAAGATCACCGGAAAAGAAGAGACGGGAGTCAGTGGTGAGCTTACGGTGACGACCCAGGAGGTTTCCGAAACAGAGGAGGAAGCCAAAGCACTGGCAGAAAAGAAAAAGGAAGAAGCCAAAGCAGCAGGAGAAGATCCGGATGCGGAGGAAAGTGAAGCTTCGGCAGATTCGGAGTCTTCAGAGAACACGCCGGATACAGAAGCTGGAACGTCAGAGGAGCCTGATAGTGCTCAGCCTGAGGAAACCATAGAGCCGGCAGAAGAAACGGAGTCTGCGGATGTGCAGGAGAATACAGATGTACAGGAAAATACAGATGCACAGGAACCTGCAGATACCCAGGAGCCTGCTGAAAACTCTGTTATAGAAGTAAACGGAGAACAGTCAGGGCCTCAGAATACCGATGAGGCAGATACATCCGGAGATAGTCAGACAGAGACACCGGATTCCGCAGATACAGCAGCAGAAGCTTCCGAAAAAAATGAGGAACCGACATATTCGGCATCTGCATACACGGAAGATGGAAGTGGAATTCTGGATTTTGGTTCCGTGGAAGAGGGATATACGGAAATTCCGGAAGCACAGATGGTTACTATCACAAATAACGGAACCGGAGATCTTAATTTTAAAGAGATCGCCCCGGAGAATTTCATGGCTGCGGATATTAACGATGCGCCATTAAAGAGTGGTGAAAGTGTTGCTGTGTGGGTAAAACCACGAGAAGGTCTGAAGGCTGGAGAATACAAAGATCTGATCACGTATCAGACAGAAGAAGGTGCCGATGTCTTCTTTGAAGCGGACTTTACAGTAAAAGAACCGGAAAATAAAAAAGCCGAAGATCATGAAAATAATGAGCAGACAGATCCCGGGAAAACATCGGACCCTGCAGCGGAAAAAATATACAAGCTAACTGCGGATCCGACAGAACTGCCTTTTGATGATCTGACTGCCGGTTATGAAAAGGTAGAAACAACAAGTACAGTCACGATCAAAAACGAAGGTACAGAAGCTGTGACGTTAGTACAGCCTGAGTCGGAGTTTTTTGATATTGCGCCGGTCAGTGAAGTGGAGAGCAGCGGAAATATCCAGTTGGCGCAGGGAGGAGAGCAGACCTTTACCGTACAGCCTAAGCTTGGACTCTCTGCAAAAGATGATTCATACGTGGAAGAGCTTGTATTTGCTTCTGATGAAAGCACGGAAGCATCTGCTACAGTGACGGCTTCGGTTATGGTAAAGACAGAAACACCAAAAACAGTTACTGCAACAGTAAAACCGGAAGGTCCTCTGTTTTTTGGAACACTGGAACAGGGCTATGAGATCGCGCCGGATGCACAGCCTGTAACCGTAGAGAATACAGGTACAGAGGCTATCCGGATCCAGCTTTCTGCTCCGGAGGATTATGAGGTGGGAGAGCCTTCTGCTGAAGTGCTCAATCCCGGAGATAAGGCGGCAACCTTTACTGTACAGCCTAAGACCGGTCTTCAGGCCGGAGATCACAGCGATACGATTTCTGTGACAGATCAGAATACCGGAAACACACTGGCTGAAGTCCGGCTGGAATTTACAGTTTCAGAGCCGGAACCGGAACCCAATCCCGGTCTTTCGGTAACAGACAGTCTGGAGTTTGGAACCAAAGAAGAAGGATATAAGGAACTTCCTGATGCGAAGACAGTTACAGTTACCAACACCGGAAATACAAAGATCGTTCTGAAA
This sequence comes from Blautia massiliensis (ex Liu et al. 2021), assembly GCF_052064225.1. Lineage (NCBI taxonomy): Bacteria > Bacillati > Bacillota > Clostridia > Lachnospirales > Lachnospiraceae > Blautia > Blautia massiliensis (ex Liu et al. 2021). Next base: position 4,646 of record NZ_JBQHWA010000035.1, read on the forward strand.
CAGCCTTCATCAAATGCATATACAATTGGTACACTTTCCGCCACAGAGCTGGAAGCAGGAGATAATGCAACCTTTAGCGTACAGCCGGTCAGCGGACTTTCACAGGGGGAATATCTGGAAGACATTGTGATCGCCAATGATGCAAATGTGGAAGCTTATGTAAACGTCCATTTCAGCGTTACAAAGAAAAAAACAGATAACAGTGAGAAGGCGAATAACCTTACAGGTATCAAAAAGCCATCCGATATCAAAGATCTTCCCAATGGAACCCAGAAAACCCAGAAAGCCCTGAAGCTTCCGGGAACAGTAAAGATCACTACAACAAAGGGAGAGCAGAAGGCATCTGTTAAATGGGATGTTAAGGGATCTTCTTATGATCCGTTTTCTGCAGAACGTCAGATATTTAATGTAAAAGGTACTGTCATTCTTCCGGAGGGGGTTAAGAATCCCAACAAGATCAGTACAGTGATCGCAGTAAGTATTACAGTAAATGGATATCAGGGCACGGAAGCCGCTGCATCGGACAATAAGATCACAGGAATTGATTCCAATGGCAAGTATGATACCAATACAAAGATCACCTTTACAGCAGCTGGTGCAGGGATGGATAATACAAACCCGCGTAAGGGAGATACCAGATATCAGCCAAAGAGCTGGAAGATCACAGAGACCCGTACCTGGGATGGAGAGCCTTATACTGCAACATTCCGTGTCAGCAAGCCGGGAAAATATACTCTGAAAGTTACCTTTGGACAGCAGAAATATGACGGCTCCAGCTGGAAGGATACCGGTACACAGTCAGAAAGTACGGTTACTTTTACGGTATCACAGGCAGCAGTTCTTACTGCGACTCCGAGTCCGGCAGTGACACAGACAAATCAGAAATCTGCAGTGCGGACGGGAGACAGTACACCGATCATGATATTTGTGATCATTTTGATTGTGGCTGTGGTATGTATTGGAGGAATCCTTGTATATCGTAGAAAGAAAAAATAAGAACAGAATGTAGAAGATAGTTTTACAGCACCCTCCGTACAAAAAATGTACGGAGGGATTTTTTTGCACATAGAGATCCGTTTTACATGCTGTTACTAGCACTCTATAATGATGAGTGCTAAATTTTTCTTGACTTTTGTAAAAAGTCGTATTAGTATATATTTATTGAAAAAAACAACAGGTTTCCGGCTCTGTCGGAACATCAGAAATAAAAATAAAAACAAAAGGAGAGTGACATATATGTCAGCAAAACATGGCAGTTTATCAATCAACAGTGAAAATATTTTTCCGATTATCAAGAAATGGTTATATTCCGACCATGATATTTTTGTAAGAGAGATGATCTCCAACGGATGCGATGCGATCACCAAACTGAGAAAGCTGGAAGTTATGGGAGATTATACATTCCCGGAAGGTTACAAACCGGCTGTAAATGTTATCGTTGATCCAGATCAGAAAACTTTGAAGTTTATCGATAACGGTATTGGTATGACAGCAGATGAAGTAGAGGAATATATCACACAGATCGCTTTTTCCGGTGCCACAGAGTTTCTTGAGAAATATAAGGATAAAACAACGGATGATCAGATGATCGGTCATTTCGGACTTGGATTTTATTCTGCATTTATGGTTGCAGATGAAGTTCATATCGATACTCTCTCTTACAAGGAGGGTTCCACACCGGTACATTGGACCTGTGACGGTGGTACGGAGTATGAGATGGCAGACGGAAACAAAACAGAACCGGGAACAGAGATCACTCTTTTCCTCAATGAGGAAAGCCTGGAGTTTGCCAATGAATATCGTATGAGAGAGGTTATTGAGAAATACTGTTCTTTCATGCCGGTAAATATCTATCTTTCCAAAGCAAATGCTGAACAGGAGTATGAAACCATCGATGAGGCAGATCTCCGTGAAGATGATGTGGTAGTTGAACATATCCATGAGGATGCCAAGACAGAGGAAAAGGAGAATGATAAAGGCGAGAAAGAAGTTGTGGAAGTTTCTCCTGCCAAAGATAAAGTAAAGATCAATAAACGGCCGGTATCCTTAAGCGATACACAGCCGCTCTGGATGAAGCATCCAAATGAGTGCACGGATGAAGAGTATAAAGAATTTTACCGTAAGGTATTTATGGATTACAAGGAACCACTGTTCTGGATACATCTGAACATGGACTATCCGTTCAACCTGAAGGGTATCCTGTATTTCCCGAAGATCAGGACAGAGTATGATTCCATTGAGGGAACCATCAAGCTTTATAATAATCAGGTATTTATTGCAGATAACATCAAAGAGGTGATCCCGGAATTCCTTCTTCTTCTGAAAGGCGTGATCGACTGTCCGGATCTTCCACTGAATGTTTCTCGTTCTGCACTGCAGAATGATGGTTTTGTGAAAAAGATTTCTGAATACATCACCAAGAAAGTAGCAGATAAGCTCACCGGAATGTGCAAGACAGACAGAGAGTCTTATGAGAAGTACTGGGATGATATCAGCCCGTTTATCAAATTTGGATGCATCAAGGATGCGAAATTTGGTGAGAAGATGAACGATTATATCCTCTTTAAGAATCTGGACGGCAAATATCTTACCCTGAAAGACTGCATTGAGGAAAATAAAAAAGAAGAAACAAAAGCAGCTGAAGAGGAGAAGACAGAGGAGAAAGCTTCTGAAGGCTCCCAGAATGAGGAACCGGAAAAAACGGTGATCTATTATGTGACCGATGAGGTACAGCAGAGCCAGTACATTAATATGTTCCGTGAAGCGGGTAAAGATGCTGTACTGCTGAAGCATGTGATCGATTCACAGTTTATTTCCCATCTTGAACAGCAGGATCAGACGATCCAGTTCAAGAGAATTGATGCAGATCTGACAGAAGAGCTTCGTGAAGACGGAGAAGCGGATGAAACAACAGTCAAGACACTTACTGAGGTGTTCCGTAAGAATCTTGGCAAGGATAAACTTGAAGTAAAAGTAGAGAAGCTGAAAAATGAGGGAACTGCAGCGATGATCACTCTTCCTGAGGAGAGCCGCCGTATGCAGGATATGATGAAAATGTACAATATGTACGGAATGAATCCGAATATGTTCGGTGGTCAGGAAGTACTTGTACTGAATGCAAATCATCCTCTTGTAAGATTTATAGCAGAAAATCAGGGATCAGAGTATGTTCAGGTGATCTGTGAACAGCTTTATGATCTTGCAATGATGAGCCATAAACAGCTTTCTCCTGAAGAAATGACAAAATTTGTAAAGAGAAGCAACGATATCCTTATGGTCCTTACAAAATAAAACGACATATAAAATGATCGAAAGGCTTTGCCCGTAATTGGGCGAAGCCTTTGTTTTTTTTATAACAATATGTGTATCTTTAACACAATTAGAGGAATTTTAAATAAAATAATAGATATTAAATAAAAATAACCTGTAAAATATGACTAAAAATTTAAATTAGTATCTAATATGTATAAAATAAATTTTCAAAAGAAAGCGAAAAATATAGATAAGTGTCGTATTATACATAAGGGAGTGCTTTTAAAAAGAGAAAAAAATGAAATGGAGGAACAAATGTATGAAAAAGGTGTATGGATTGATCAGAAGACTTGGTGCAAATTCGAAATATAAAGGATATTTTTTCGTTGCGGAAGCGGTAAAGATTTCCATGGGGGATCAGTATAAACCATTGCGGATCACAAAGGATATTTATCCATGCCTGGCGCGGAAGTACAGATCAACACCTACCAATATTGAGCATGATATCAGAACAATGGTAAATGTGTGTTGGGAAGGAAATAAAAAACTGCTGGATGAGATTGCAGGATATCCTCTGGAATACAAGCCTACCAACAGTGAATTTATTGATATGCTTGCGTATTACCTGAGGGAAATAGAAGAAGAGAATTGACTATAGCCTTTCAAAAAGAATCTGATTCCTGGACAGAAAGTTCAGGATCATATCATCCCAGAGCTGCTCCGGGCGTTTATCCATAGAGAATGTTTTAAGAGAGGTTCCGGTAGTACAAAGAAGGCTGTTATTTTTAAATTGAAGATTTAAGAATAGTCCGTCTATCTGTTCGGAGGAAATTCCGAAATCTGTATTTCTCATTGCAGCTTCAACTCCACTCCGACTTAAATGCAGCACGATCCTGAAGCTTAAGGGCGTACGCTTACCGCGGATCACAGACCAGCAGAAAGGTCTGATGTCTTTCCAGAGAGAATGTGTCCGGCCGTGCTCTGTGAGTCTGTTCATGCTGTCTGTATCAAAAAAATCTTTCTGAAGCCTGCCATCAATGGTAAAAGTATTAAAAGTAGTCACAGTCGCTTCGGACAGACAGAATTTGTCAAATACTTCTCCTATAAAAAGTTTGTTTGTGAAATCCCGGATATCTGTGATCTTTAATGCAAGCATGCCGCACTTCCTTTCTTTTATGTGATCGCGTGTAGACATTATATCTCAGATAAAGAAAAAAGGACAGACTTTTTAAAAAACTCTTTTCAAATATCTGTTTATGTGATACGATAGATGTGGTATTGAATACTACATATAATGGAAAAGAGGACGATATAATTGAGCTATAAGATTGCGATAGATAGCTGTGGGGAGCTTTTAGATGAATGGAAAAATGACGGCAGGATTGAATCCATACCACTGACGCTGACGGTGGGCGGTGAGAATATTATAGATGATGAGAATTTCGATCAGAAAGATTTTTTAAAGAAGGTTGCGGCCTGCCCGGAATGCCCCAAGTCTGCATGCCCTTCTCCGGAACGCTATATGAAGGCATATGAGTGTGATGCGGAACACATTTATGCGGTGACGCTATCGGCAGAATTGAGTGGTTCCTATAACAGTGCGATTCTTGGAAAAAACCTGTTCCTGGAAGAGCAGCCGGAGAAAAAGGTTCATGTATTTAATTCCAAATCTGCATCCGGTGGTCAGAGTCTGATTGCCATGAAGATCGTGGAGTGTGAAGAAAAGGGACTTTCTTTTGAAGAAGTAGTAAGTGAAGTAGAGAAATATATTGAAGAGATGAGCACATTTTTTGTGTTGGAGAATCTGGAAACTCTGCGCAAGAACGGACGTTTGAGCAGAGTGAAAGCTCTGGTGGCCAGTGCACTGAAGATCAAGCCGGTTATGGGATCTACTCCGGAAGGAACGATCTGTCAGCTGGATCAGGCCAGAGGCATGAATAAAGCAATCGTAAAAATGGTGGATCACATCGGAGAGAAGGGGATCAACATCCCGGAAAAGACAGTTGCCATCACTCATTGCAACTGTCCGGAAAGAGCGAAGATGCTGGAGGAGGCTATCCGTGAGAAACTGAATCCTGCAAAGATCGTAGTTATGGATACTGCCGGTGTCAGCAGTATGTATGCCAACGATGGTGGCGTTATCGTAGCAGTCTGATCAGAGAAAATCTCCAGTTCAGAAAATTATCACATTTCTTCAGGGAGTTGCCGCTTTTCTTTTGAAAACAAGTGTGCTATAATGAACGAAGTACTGAAGCGGCAAAGGAGAAAGACAATGAGCCAGAAGAAAGTTGACAAATATAAAAACAGCAAATACTCGCGAAACAGTGCCCTGAAGAAGGAACGCGCAGAATTTGTACTTGAGATGGCGGCATGGATCCTCATCGCGGTTCTGCTTGTGGGATGGATCGGATATTCCGCGTACGCCAAGATTCAGGCGAAGGAAGCCAGCGTGAAGGTGGATACTGTGATGGATACTTCTGCATTGACAGATTATATTTCCGGATTATCTTCAGACAGTGCGGAATAGAAAACACATATGAAATGATGGGTTCCCGGGATGTGTTGAAGCATCCCGGGGATTTTTATATACAGGATAAATATAATGCAATAAAAAACGGGTCTGCCATAAAGCAGCCCCGTTTTGACTTATACGTTTTTTATGGTTATAGAATTATAACTTTGTAACGTTAGCAGCCTGCATTCCGCGAGCGCCCTCTGTTAAGTCGTAGGATACAGCCTGTCCTTCTTCAAGAGATTTGAAGCCTTCACCGTTGATAGCGGAGAAGTGTACGAATACATCCTGTCCGTCCTCACCTGTGATAAAACCATAACCTTTTTCTGCGTTGAACCATTTTACAGTTCCCTTGTTCATTTTGTGTTACCTCCATAAAAATAAAAAAAATTAAAATAGCCTTCTGATGATAATAAAAAATCACCAGATTTTACAGACTATATTCATGTAAATATAATCTCTAAAAACTAGTGATTTTACATTAAATATCTTGCCATGCTCTGATTATATAACCCGTGTTTTGAAATGTCAAGGAGAAAATTCCAACAATTCCGGGGTGTAAAAAGGGGCGAAATTGCTTTGTAAAAAAATCTTTATAAATAGAGAAATTTCGTGTATGATATAATAGAATACAAGCGGATTTAAGGATCTGCTTTGAAAATACAGGATGAGAGGAGAACAGAAATGGGGATTCTGATTCGAGGAGGCCGGATCGTGGATGCGGCTACAGATACGGATAAAACAGGCGATATTTATCTGGAAGACGGAATCATTGCGGAAATAGGCCAGAAGCTGAAAAAGAAAGACGGCGACCGTGTGATCGATGCGAAAGGAAAGCTGGTCATGCCGGGAATTATCGACCTTCATGTCCATTTTCGTGATCCGGGCCAGACACATAAAGAAGATATCAAGAGTGGTGCTGCTGCGGCAGCACGTGGTGGTGTGACAACTGTAGTTGCTATGCCAAATACAACTCCCACTATTGATAATCCGGACCGGGTAAACTATGTACATAACAAGGCGGCGCAGGTTTCCGGTATTCATGTACTTCAGGCAGGTGCAGCCACCATGGGAGAAAAGGGTACTGAACTTGCAGATATTGCCGGAATGGTGAAAGCAGGGATCCCGGCAGTGTCCGAGGATGGTAAATCTGTGATGAATACAGCACTTTGTAAAGAAGCAATGAGGATCGCAGCAGAATGTGGCGTGCCGTTTTTTGACCATTGTGAAGATATCGATCTGCGTGGAGATGGATGCATGAATGAGGATGAGAACGCCAAAAGACTGGGGCTTCCCGGAATCTGCAATGCAGTGGAAGATACCATTACAGCCAGAGATATCATTCTGGCGCTGGAGACAGGAGTCCATCTTCATCTCTGCCACTGTTCCACTTATGGGGATGCCCAGATGATGAAGATCGTAAAAGAGAAAGGATACGACAATATCACAGCTGAAGTATGCCCGCACCATTTTATCCTTTCATCCGATGATATTAAAACAGATGACCCGAATTACAAGATGAATCCGCCGCTCCGTACACCGAAGGATGTGGAAGCACTGAAACAGGGCCTGAAGGACGGTACCATCGAGGTGATCAGCACGGACCATGCACCGCACAGTGCACAGGAAAAAACAGGTTCTATGAAGAATGCACCATTTGGGATCGTAGGTCTGGAAACAAGCCTTCCGCTCACCTATACAGAGCTGGTGGAAAAAGATGTGATCACACTGAAACAGATGGTTGAGAAGATGTGCCTGAATCCGGCGAAAATCCTCGGGCTTGACAGAGGAACTCTCCAGAAAGGCCATCCGGCAGATGTGATCATCGTGGATACGGAGCAGGAGTATGCTATCGATAAAAATAAATTTGTTTCCAAAGGACATAACTCACCGTTTGATGGCTGGAAAGTAAAGGGAAAAGTGCTTTATACCATCTGTGACGGAAAAATTGTATTTAATAACCAGGAGGAGAAAGAATCATGATTAACAAACTGATCAGCAATATCCGCAAAACAAATGCACCAATCGTTGTAGGACTGGATCCTATGCTGAATTATATTCCGGAGCATATCCAGAAAAAGGCTTTTGCTGAGTTTGGGGAGACTCTCGAGGGCGCTGCAGAAGCAATCTGGCAGTATAACAAAGGAATCGTGGATGCGACCTTTGATCTGATCCCGGCAGTGAAACCACAGATCGCCATGTATGAGCAGTTTGGTATCCCAGGACTGATCGCATACAAGAAAACGGTTGAGTATTGTAAATCCAAAGATCTGGTTGTGATCGGTGATATCAAAAGAGGTGATATCGGTTCCACATCTGCAGCATATGCAGTTGGTCACCTGGGACAGGTTCAGGTAGGCTCAAAAAAATATGCAGGTTTTGATGAGGATTTTGCAACGGTCAATCCATACCTTGGTTCTGATGGTGTGAAACCCTTTATGGATGTATGCAAGGAAGAGAAAAAGGGTATCTTTGTTCTGGTCAAAACTTCCAATCCATCAAGTGGTGAGTTCCAGGATCGTGTCATCGACGGTCGCCCGCTCTATGAGCTGGTAGGTGAGAAGGTTGCACAGTGGGGCGATGAGCTTATGGGTGACGGATATAGTTATGTTGGTGCTGTTGTAGGTGCGACCTATCCGGAAATGGGAAAGGTATTAAGAAAGATCATGCCGAAGACATTTATCCTTGTTCCCGGATATGGTGCTCAGGGTGGAAAGGGCGCAGATCTTGTCCATTTCTTTAATGAGGACGGACTTGGTGCTATCGTAAACTCTTCCAGAGGAATCATCGCTGCATATAAGCAGGAGAAATATAAAGAGTTTGGCGCTGAAAATTACGCAGATGCTTCCAGAGCGGCAGTAAAAGATATGATCGCGGATATCAGCGGTGCGCTGGAGAACAGATAATACAGGAGGCATTTTATGAGTACATCAGAAAGTAAAAAAACAAAAAAGCCCTGTAAGATACTCAGCCAAGAATGTATTGGTACAGATATTTACAGTATGTGGCTGGATGCAGGTGAGATTGGAAAAAATGCAGTGCCGGGACAGTTTGTATCACTTTACAGCCGCAATGGCGGTAAGCTTCTGCCAAGACCCATCAGTCTCTGTGAGATCGATAAAGCAGAAGGAAAACTGAGACTGGTATATCGCGTTACAGGAAAAGGAACCGGTACGGAGGAATTTTCCAGACTTCATGCAGGGGTCCCCATTGAGACTATGGGACCTCTGGGAAATGGCTTTCCACTGGAGGCAGTAAAAGGCAAAAAAGTGTTTCTCATGGGTGGAGGAATCGGAATCCCGCCAATGCTGGAAACTGCTAAACAGCTGGACGCAGAAAAGATCATGGTTCTCGGATACAGAGATGAGCTGTTTTTAAATAAGGAATTTGAAGCTTATGGAGATGTCTATGTGGCAACAGAAGACGGCTCTGCAGGAACAAAGGGAAATGTTATGGATGCCATCCGTGAGAACGATCTTGAGGCAGATGCGATCTTTGCCTGCGGACCTGCCCCGATGCTCCGTGCCATCAAGGCATATGCCCTTGAAAAGGGGATTCCGTGCTGGATCTCCATGGAAGAGCGTATGGCCTGTGGCGTAGGCGCGTGTCTTGCCTGTGTGTGCAAATCCAAAGATGTGGATACGCATTCTCATGTCCATAACAAGAGAGTATGTAAAGACGGACCTGTATTCCTGAGCACGGAGGTAGAGTTATGAGCAGAATGAATGTAAATCTTGCCGGTGTAGAACTTAAGAATCCGGTGATGACAGCGTCCGGAACATTTGGTTCCGGAGTGGAATACAGTGAATTTGTGGATCTGAACAGACTTGGCGCAGTTGTGACAAAAGGTGTGGCAAATGTACCGTGGTCGGGAAATCCTACACCGAGAGTGACAGAGACAGCATCCGGAATGCTCAATGCCATTGGTCTTCAGAATCCGGGAATTGATGTTTTCTGTGAAAGAGATATTCCGTTCCTTAAAAAATATGATACAAAGATCATCGTCAATGTCTGTGGAAAATCTGCAAAGGATTACTGTGAGGTTGTAGAACGCCTTGGAAACGAGCCTGTGGATATGCTGGAGATCAATGTTTCCTGTCCGAATGTCAAGGAAGGCGGAATCGCCTTCGGTCAGAATCCGAAAGCGCTTGAAGAGATCACAAAAGAAGTAAAGAAATATGCAAAACAGCCGGTGATCATGAAGCTGAGCCCAAATGTAACCGATATTACCGAGATGGCGAAAGCAGCAGAAGCTGGCGGCGCAGATGTTCTTTCTCTTATCAATACCCTGACAGGAATGAAGATCGATATCAACAGACGTACATTTGCACTGGCAAATAAAACCGGTGGAATGTCCGGCCCTGCAGTAAAACCGGTAGCTGTCCGTATGGTATATCAGGTGGCAAATGCAGTATCCCTTCCTATCATCGGTATGGGAGGAATCGCAACTGCTGAGGATGCCCTGGAATTTATTATGGCAGGTGCTACTGCAGTGTCTGTGGGAACTGCAAACTTTTTTAACCCTTATGCCACTGTGGAGATCGCAGATGGTATTCAGGCATTTCTTGAAAAACAGAAAGTGGAAGACATCAATGAGCTGATCGGAGTAGTGAAATAACGGAGGATTGCCGTATTTGCAATTCTGTTGTTCATATGTTAGAATTAACAGGATAAATAAAGGGATTTTACACTGGGATTGCAGCAGAGTGTGGATCATGGGTTTGTCGTATATATGAAAAACATGGAGGATTAGATAAATGGAACAGTATAAGCAGGAATTTATTGAATTTATGATTGACTGTAATGTCCTGAAATTTGGAGATTTTACTACGAAATCAGGAAGAAAGACACCATTTTTTGTAAATACAGGATTTTACCGTACCGGTGCGCAGCTTCGCAAGTTGGGACAGTATTATGCAAAAGCGATAGAAAGCAAATTCGGACTGGATTTTGATGTGCTGTTTGGACCGGCATACAAAGGAATTCCGCTTTCTGTAGCAGCAACTATGGAGATCAGTGAAATGTACGGAAAGGATATCCGTTACTGTTCCAACCGTAAGGAAGTGAAAGACCACGGAGATAAAGGAATTCTTCTTGGCAGCCCGATCCAGGATGGGGATAAGGTAGTGATCATTGAAGATGTTACGACTGCAGGAACATCCATTAAAGAAACACTTCCGATCATCAAAGCGCAGGGAGATGTAAATCCGATAGGTCTTGTGGTTTCTGTTGACCGTATGGAACGTGGCCAGGGAACAAAGAGTGCGCTCAAAGAGATCGAGGAAACCTACGGCCTTCAGACTACAGCTATTGTAACTATGGCGGAGGTTGTTGAGCATCTCTACAACAAAGAATACAAAGGCCGTGTTGTGATCGATGATAAGCTGAAAGCTGCCATTGATGCATATTATGACCAGTACGGCGCAGAATAATATTGTTATAAAAGGTCATAAAAGAGCGGCGGATTCCGAAGGTCCGCTTTTACTGGGAGGACGCAGCCTTATGAATGAAAAAATTTATAAAACTATGGCGAGCAGCGGGGCGGGAAGCCTTGCACTCGGTATTGTCGTTCTGGTGACGGGACTTGTCACAGGAATTCTGATGATCGTGAACGGTGCGAGACTGCTCAGAAGAAAATCAGAGATATTAATCTAATATGATCTGAAAAGCCGCACGTTGTTCCGTGTGGCTTTTCGGACTATTTAAGCAGGGGAGAATATTGGAAAAAGGGACAAAACGCAGAGTAAAAAAACTCGGGACAGCTTTTTTTGTATTGTATGTTCTTGTTCTTGTGTATCTTTTGTTCTTTTCGGAAGGATACGGAAGAGTGGCGGATGCAGAAAGAGAATACCGTTACAATCTTGTTCCGTTTGTGGAGATCAGGCGTTTCTGGACTTATCGAAAAATAGTGGGTACATTTGCGCTTTTCACAAATGTTTTTGGAAATGTGCTGGGATTTGTGCCATATGGATTTATTCTTCCGGTAATAACCGGAAAAATGCGAAATGGCTTTTTTATCATATTATCCGGCTTTGTTATCAGCCTGACGATAGAAGTGATCCAGCTGCTTACAAAAGTTGGCTGCTTTGATGTGGATGATATGATATTGAATACTCTGGGCGCAGCGCTTGGATATGGGATTTATGCAGTCTGCGACAGGATTAGGAGAAAAATTAATGGCAAGAAGATATAGATATGCATTTGCAAAAAAAAGAGAAGCTTCCAAGGGAAAATGGTCTGTAGGACTTGCGGCGGCTTCCCTCGTGCTGTTTATCGCGGCAGTTGTGCTTGCACTCTTTTTTGATGGAAAGCTCGGGGGCCTGATCGGCGGAACCGGGCTTTTTGCCATGCTGCTTTCTGCATATGGCTTTACACTGGGGCTTTCCAGCTTTTCGGAAGAAAACCGGAAACACAGGACGAGCATGGTCGGGTCTATTTTGAACGGAGTGATCCTGGTTATCTGGCTGGGACTTTTTTTATCGGGGGTATAACAGATGGATAAAAAAGAACGCTTAAAAAAACAGCTGGACTTTATTATGGAAATAGATAAAGTCAAGAATATTTTCCGTCAGACATATCTTGCAGACGGAAAGCGGAAAGAGAATGATGCGGAGCATTCCTGGCATCTGGCGTTGATGGCAGTGCTTTTAAAGGAATATTCCAATGAGGAAGTGGATCTTTCGAAGGTGATTCCTATGGTACTGGCGCATGATCTGGTAGAGATTGATGCAGGTGATACCTATGCATATGATGAAAAAGGAGCGACAACCAAGGAATACAGGGAGAAGCAGGCAGCAGAACGGATCTATGGACTATTGCCGGAAGATCAGGGACAGTGGTTAAAAGCATTATGGGAGGAGTTTGAGGCTTACGAAACCCCGGAGGCGAAATTTGCCCATGTGCTGGATAACTGTCAGCCATTGTTTCTAAATGATGCTTCCAACGGAAAAAGCTGGGAAGAGCATCAGGTGAAGAAAAGTCAGATTTATAAGAGAAACCGGAAAACAGGAGAGGGTTCTGAAGTGATCTGGGAATATATGAAAGAACTCGTTGACAAACACATTGCCCTGGGGCATGTGATCGATGATGAAAAAGATGGGAGATGAAGTCTTGGAAGAATGCATGAAAGAACGTTATGGACTTGCGAAGGAACGGATCCGTGAGATCATAACAGAAGAAACCGTAAAAAAACCGTTTGGAGATTTTTTCAGAAACAGGGCAAAGTTTCTTTCCATGGCAGCAGATGTGATGGATGAGGGCTCAGCAGAGCTTACGATGGAGGCGCTGAAGGAGAGAAATCATTGCTTTTATCAGGATATCCTCCCGGAAAATTATGAAAGCAGCTATGGAAATCCGGCGTATGCAGTACAGCAGATGGGAGAATATGGAAAAGCCTTCAGTTTTCTGTATGCAGAGATCGCAGGAATTGTAGCTTATGCTCATGAGAAAAGGCTGTGGGATATGACTGTATCCATGGAACTGTTTCTGGAAGTATATTCTGCATTTTGTGAGGAAGAACTTCCGGAGGCGGCAACAGTGGAAGGGATTCTCCGTTCCTATGTGAATGATTACTGCCAGGATATGATGGAGCAGAGGATACGGGAAGGTGTAGATCCGGAGCTTGACTTTGCAGCAGATATCATCATGAATTCGGATCTTTCGGATCTGAGATATCTGTATCGCTATGGCGAGTTTGTTTCAGAGAATGAAACAGGAGTTGCAGAGTTTCTGAACTCCCTTTCTCAGGAAGAGATCGATAAGATGGCTTCTACCTATACAGAAGGCTATCGGATCGGATTTATCACCGGACGGAAGGATATCACAAAAAAGAAAACAGTAAATATCCGATATAGTCTTGGTTTTGAACGGATGGTAAAAGCAGCGATCCTCCAGTTTGAAAAAATGGGTCTGAAGCCGGTGATCTATCGCCATGCAACGCATGTGGTAAATAAGAGAGGCGCCGTGAGAGTAGGCTATACAGGCGGCGTTGCCAATCCGCAGTACGATTACGATCATCGTCAGGACAGTGCATTGTTCCTGGATGGGGATTTTGTTCAGCGAAAACTTCGTGCTATGCAGACCTCCTATGAGAAGTACAGAGAACTGGCAGAAGTACATGGCGGTCCGGCCTGCATTGATACATTTGGAGAAAATCCTTTCTCTCCGATAAGTAAACCGGAAGCTTATGCATTAAGCGAGACACAGCAGAAGCTTCAGACAGAACTTGACAATGAATCTGGACAGATCGTAAACCGATACATCAAAGGTGATGAGAGAAGTTTTACGATCATTGCATATCCGGTTCCTGAGATTGGTGGAAATTATGAGGAAATTTTCCGCGAGATCGTAAAAATCAATACATTGGATTACCATCTCTATCAGGAAATCCAGCAGACGATCATCAATACCCTGGATACCTGTGAGTGGGTGGAAGTCAAAGGACGTGGAGACAATGAGACGGATCTTCTGATCCATCTTCATGAACTGACAGATCCGAAGAAACAGACGAATTTTGAGAACTGTGTGGCAGATGTGAACATTCCGGTGGGCGAAGTCTTTACATCTCCGCAGCTGGCAGGCACAGGCGGAATCCTCCATGTGAAAAAAGTATATCTGAACGGTCTTCAGTTCCGGGATCTGAAGCTGGTATTTGACTGCGGCCAGGTTATTGATTACACCTGCTCGAATTTTAAAACCGAAGAAGAGAACCGGAAATATATTGAAGATAATATCCTCCACCACCATCCGAAGATCCCCATGGGAGAGTTTGCCATCGGTACAAATACCACAGCTTATGTGGCGGCGCTGAAATACGGAATTGCGGATAAGCTTCCGATCCTGATCGCAGAAAAAATGGGACCGCATTTTGCTGTGGGCGATACCTGTTACAGCTGGGCAGAGGATACACCGGTATATAATCCGGATGGAAAAGAGATCATCGCCAGGGATAATGAGATTTCCGAGATGCGAAAGGATGACGTAAGCCTTGCTTATTATGGCTGTCATACAGATATTACGATACCTTATGATGAGCTTGGAAGTATCCGGGTGATCGATGATGAGGGAGAAATGATCTCCATTATCGAAAACGGAAGGTTTGTTCTTCCTGGAACAGAGGAATTGAACCGTCCTTTTGAGAATCTTCCATTAAATAATAATATAAGTTAATTAGTAAATTTACAGTTTTTCCGATCGTATTGACAGAAAGTGAGAATATACGTAGAATAACCATAACAATAGTCAAAGGACACAGGCTAATATTCAGTTAGTGTACCATGAAAGGAGAACGCAATGGCAAAAGTAGGAATTGTAATGGGTAGTGATTCAGATATGCCGGTTATGAGCAAAGCAGCAGATATCCTGGAGAAACTGGGGATTGATTATGAAATGAAGATCATTTCCGCACACAGAGAACCGGATGTATTTTTCGAGTATGCAAAGACAGCAGAAGAAAAAGGCTTCAAAGTTATCATCGCAGGCGCAGGAATGGCAGCTCATCTTCCGGGAATGTGCGCAGCGATCTTTCCGATGCCGGTGATCGGTATTCCGATGCATACAACATCTCTGGGAGGAAGAGATTCCCTTTACTCAATCGTACAGATGCCAAGCGGTATCCCGGTTGCTACAGTAGCGATCAATGGTGGTGCCAATGCGGGACTTCTTGCTGCCAAGATCCTTGCAACTTCCGACGCAGAGCTTCTTTCCAGACTGAAAGCCTACAGTCAGGATCTGAAGGAGCAGGTTGAGAAGAAAGACGCAAGGCTTCAGGAAGTTGGATACAAAAATTACTAAATAAATCTTTTACCATAAAAATAAAAAGGTGTTGTCATAAGGAGGACATTATGGATTACAAGACTTCAGGCGTAGATATTGAGGCAGGATACAAATCAGTAGAGCTGATGAAAAAGCACATTGCCAAGACAATGAGACCGGAGGTACTTGGAGGAATCGGTGGATTCTCAGGGGCATTTTCCATGGAGAAATTCAAAGATATGGAAGAGCCTACTCTGGTTTCCGGAACAGACGGATGTGGAACCAAGGTTAAGGTAGCCATGGTTATGGACAAGCATGATACCATCGGAATCGATGCTGTAGCCATGTGTGTAAATGATATTGCATGTGCAGGCGGCGAGCCATTGTTTTTCCTGGACTACATTGCCTGCGGCAAAAATTATCCGGAAAAGATCGCAGAGATCGTAAAAGGTGTTGCAGAGGGCTGTGTACAGTCTGAGGCAGCTCTGATCGGTGGTGAGACAGCAGAGCATCCTGGACTTATGCCGGAAGATGAGTACGACCTTGCCGGATTTGCAGTAGGAGTCGTTGACAAAAAAGATCTTCTTACAGGAGAGGCCCTGAATCCAGGAGATGTCCTGATCGGTATGGCTTCCACAGGAGTTCACAGCAATGGATTTTCTCTTGTACGTAAAGTATTTGACATGACAAAAGAGTCTCTGGATACTTATTATGAAGAGCTTGGAACAACTCTGGGAGAGGCACTGATCGCACCGACCAGAATCTATGTAAAAGCGCTGAAGAGCATCCGAGAGTCTGGCGTGAAGATCCATGCATGCAGCCATATCACAGGTGGTGGATTCTATGAGAATATCCCGCGTATGCTGAAAGAGGGAACCAGAGCTGTTGTCAAAAAAGACAGCTATCCGGTACTTCCGATCTTTAAGCTCCTTGCCGAAAAAGGAAATATTGATGAGCATATGATGTACAATACATATAATATGGGTCTTGGAATGATCCTGGCAGTAGATCCTGCAGATGTTGACAAAACAATGGAAGCTATCCGCAAAACCGGCGATAAGCCATATGTGGTAGGATCCATTGAAGAGGGAGAAAAGGGAGTGACCTTATGTTAAAGATCGGTGTTCTTGTTTCCGGTGGGGGAACGAATCTTCAGGCGATCCTGGATGCTATTGATGCAGGAGAGATCACAAATGCAAAAGTGGATATTGTGATCAGTAATAATGCCTCCGCTTATGCTCTGGAAAGAGCCAGAAAGCATGATATAGAGGCGGTATGCATCGCACCGAAAGACTATCCGGACCGAGAAGCTTTCCATAAAGCATTACTGGCGAAGCTTCAGGAAAAAGAGGTGGATCTGATCGTTCTTGCAGGATATCTGGTTGCAATCCCTCCGATGATGGTGGAAGCGTATCCCAACAAGATCATCAATATCCATCCATCTCTGATCCCGTCTTTCTGCGGAAAAGGTTTTTATGGACTTAAGGTCCATGATGCAGTTCTTGCAAGAGGCGTGAAAGTAACAGGCGCTACGGTTCATTTCGTAGATGCCGGAACGGATACAGGTCCGATCATTCTTCAGAAAGCAGTAAAGGTAAAAGACGGAGATACATCCAAGGAGCTTCAGAGACGTGTAATGGAAAAAGCAGAGTGGAAGATCCTTCCGGAAGCAATCAATCTTATCGCCAATGACAAGATCACAGTGACAGATGGAATTGTTTCTTTAAAGTAATCAGCAGACAGATGAAACAAAGGAGTAAACAGATGAAAGTATTAATCGTAGGAAGCGGCGGAAGAGAACATGCAATTGCATGGAGTGTTGCAAAAAGCCCGAAAGTTGACAAGATCTACTGTGCACCTGGAAATGCAGGAATCGCAGAGTATGCGGAATGTGCAGATATCGGAGCAATGGAATTTGAAAAACTGGCAGCCTTTGCCAAAGAAAAAGAGATCGATCTTACTATCGTGGGAATGGATGATCCTCTTGTGGGCGGAATCGTAGATGTATTTGAGGCAGAGGGACTGCGTGTGTTCGGACCGCGCAAAAATGCTGCTATTCTGGAAGGCTCCAAGGCTTTTTCCAAGGATCTTATGAAAAAATACGACATTCCTACAGCTGCTTATGAGAATTTTGATGATCCGGAAAAAGCTCTGGAATATTTAAGGACCGAGGCAAAATTCCCGATCGTTTTGAAGGCAGATGGCCTTGCTCTTGGAAAAGGTGTTCTGATCTGCCAGGATCTTGCAGAGGCAGAAGCTGGCGTAAAAGAGATCATGGAAGACAAAAAATTCGGAAATGCCGGAAATACCATGGTAATTGAAGAATTTATGACTGGCCGTGAGGTTTCCGTACTTTCTTTTGTAGATGGAAAGACGATCCGTACCATGACATCCGCACAGGATCACAAGCGTGCGAAGGATGGGGATCAGGGACTGAATACAGGCGGAATGGGAACATTTTCTCCAAGTCCGTTCTATACTCCGGAAGTAGATGAATTCTGTAAGAAATATGTTTATCAGAAAACAGTAGATGCCATGGCAGCAGAGGGACGTCCGTTTAAGGGAATCATTTTCTTCGGACTGATGCTTACTGCAGATGGCCCGAAGGTTCTGGAATATAATGCAAGATTTGGGGATCCGGAGGCACAGGTTGTTCTTCCGCGTATGGAGAATGATATCATTGAAGTAATGGAAGCCTGTGTAGACGGCAAACTTGATCAGATCGATCTGAAATTTGAGGACAATGCAGCAGTTTGTGTTGTTCTTGCAAGTGATGGATATCCGGTAAAATACGAAAAAGGTATCCCGATCCATGGATTTGAGAATTTTAAGGACAAAGACGGATACTACTGTTTCCATGCGGGAACCAAATTTAAAGATGGAGAGATCGTTACAAACGGTGGGCGTGTTCTTGGCATCACTGCCAAAGGAGAGACATTAAAAGAAGCCAGAAAGAATGCATATGCTGCTACAGAGTGGATCAGCTTTGCAAATAAGTATATGCGTCACGATATCGGAAAAGCTATCGACGAGGCTTAAGTTGGTCATTTTTCACAGGCACAGCTTGACGAAAACAGGGATTTCATTGTACAATAGTAACAACTATGAAACACAGTGAGTAGTTACGAACATGAAAAGCTGGATGCTGACAGGGCACAACAGGAACCAACCATTTTCCTTGATGAGGTGTCGCATCCAAGTGATGAGGCAGAGAGGACAGAAAAATGGGAATCAGTGTAGAAGAAGCAATCCATGAGCTCAGAAACAGAGAGGAAGTATTTGTTGCATATTCACAGGCAACCAGACTTCCATATGTGACCTGTGATGAAGAAACATTTAATGACCAGGCAAGGATTTTTGCCACAGAAGAAGAGATCAAAGAATATGGTAAACAGCTCCTTGAGGATAAGATCCTTCTTATGGGCATGAAATATGAGAAAAAAGACTATCCAAGACTGTATGGTACGCTGTACGCGATCGGAGTGAACAGTGTGATCTGGATCGACGGAGAAGAGAAGATCGAGATTGAGATCGGAAAGATCGCAAACCAGAGAGATATGAGTAAGATCGAGCCGTCAAAGAGACCGCTTCTGAACCCGTCTCTTGAACTTTCCGGAATCTATTTTATGCAGGAATTGCGTCGCCCGGTAAAACAGGAAGAGCATAAGAATATCCGTGAGTTGGAAGAAGAGCTGATAGCAAACCTGCGTAAGGCAGAATTCCTGATCGCGATCAATGCAGAGCAGGAAGAAGATGGAAAGCTCCATATTCCGTATCTGAAAAATAAAGAGGATAAGATCATGCAGCCTGTGTTTACAGATGTTATGGAATTTGAGAAATTTGGAAGAGGCAAGAATCTCCGTGTTGCGAAAGTGACTATAGACAAACTTCCGAGCCTGATGATTCCGCAGGCAAACGCTTATGTGGTAAATCCAATGGGATTTAATCTGGTTCTTAACAAAGAACAGATAGAGAAGATTGCAGGGATCAGTAAATAAAAACAAAAATCACAGCAGGCTGCCAGGATGAAACTGTGCAGCCTTTTGCTGTTGTAGAGGAGAGATTACCCTATGGTGATAGAAATCGATTTTAACAGTGATGAGGCAATCTATATGCAGATCACCAATCAGATCATAATGGGGATCGCTACATCAAGGCTTCATGAAGGGGATACTCTGCCTTCTGTACGGCAACTTGCAAGCATTGCAGGAATCAATATGCATACTGTGAATAAGGCATATGCGCTGCTTCGTCAGGAAGGCTTTGTGACTATTGACAGGCGAAAGGGAGCGGTGATCTCCATAGATGCAGATAAGGTCAGAGCACTGGAAGAAATGAAACAGAATCTGACAGTAGCAATGGCATGGGGATGCTGTAAAAATGTAACAAGAGAAGAAGTCCATCAGCTGGTGGACGAGATTTTTGACGAGTATGACACAGACAGATAGGAGGAGACATCATGCAGGAACGATATACAAAACAGGCAGAGAATGTTCTTGCTCTGGCAAAAGAGGCAGCCAGCTCCTGCGGACATAGTTATATCGGCACGGAGCATCTGCTGGTCGGGCTTGTAGAAGAAAAGGAGGGCACAGCAGGAAGAGTTCTGGAGGAGTTTGGGATCCAGGCTGATAAAGCGATGGCTCTGATCGATAAACTGATTGCACCGCCGGGAAATACGGCTGTTTCACAGAGACCGGGATTCAGTCCGAGAACCAGAAGAGTTCTGGAGGGTGCATATGCAGAAGCAGAATCCATGCGTTTTGAGGAAGTCGGGACAGAACATATTCTGCTGGCAATGTTGAAAGAAACAGACTGTGTGGGTACCAGACTGCTGTACACAATGGGTGCCAATATCCAGAAGCTTTATGCGGCAGTGCTGACAGCTATGGGAATGGACAGCGATGCAATTGCGGAAGAATTCCAGGCTGTAAAAGCTTCAAAGGGAAGAAACAGCAGTGTAACACCAACTCTGGATCAGTATAGCCGAGATCTGACGGCCATGGCAGAAGAAGGTAAGCTGGATCCTGTAGTGGGAAGGGATAAAGAGATTGCCAGACTGATCCAGATCCTGAGCAGAAGAACAAAGAACAATCCCTGCCTGACTGGAGAGCCGGGAGTAGGAAAAACGGCTATCGTAGAGGGACTTGCACAGCGGATCGTCACAGGAATGGTACCGGATACTGTGAAGGATAAGCGGGTTGTAGTTCTGGATCTTTCCGGAATGGTCGCAGGAAGTAAATATCGCGGTGAGTTTGAAGAACGTATCCGAAATGTGATCGATGAGGTAAGCGAACAGCAGGGGATATTGCTCTTTATTGATGAGATCCATACGATCATCGGAGCAGGTGGAGCGGAAGGTGCACTGGATGCTTCCAATATCCTGAAACCGTCTCTTTCCCGTGGAGAGATCCAGCTGATCGGAGCAACGACACTGGAAGAATATCGGAAATACATTGAAAAGGATGCAGCGCTTGAACGGCGTTTTCAGCCTATCATCGTGGAAGAGCCTACAGAAGAGGAGGCTGTTGAAATCCTGAAGGGGCTGCGCCCATATTATGAAAAACATCATGGTGTAGAGATTCTGGATGAGGCCCTTGAGGCGGCTGTAAAAATGTCCGTTCGTTATATCAATGACCGGTTTCTTCCGGATAAAGCCATTGACATTATTGATGAAGCAGCGTCGAAAGTACAGCTGGCGGGATATCGTCCGTCTCCGAAAGCAGAAGCACTGGAAAGAGAGATCCACGATATTCTGAAACAAAAAGAACAGGCAGTTATAAATGCAGATCTTGAAGGTGCAAAAGCAGCACAGGCAAAGCAGAATGAGGCGGAAGCAGAATTGGAAAAGATCCGAAGAAAGGCGGAGCGGAAAAATCGGAAAAATCCACTTACAGTTGATGAAGAGGCAGTTGCCGGTATTGTGTCTGACTGGACAAAAATACCTGTACAGCGTCTGACAGAGGGGGAATCCCGTAGGCTTGCAAATTTGGAAAAGGTTCTGAAAAAACGTGTGATCGGACAGGATGAGGCAGTTTCTGCAGTTGCCCGTGCGGTAAAAAGGGGAAGAGTAGGATTAAAGGATCCCGCAAGGCCTATAGGTTCTTTCTTATTCCTGGGACCTACCGGAGTGGGAAAAACGGAGCTTTCCAAAGCGCTGGCGGAAGCTGTATTTGGAAGTGAGCAGGCAATGATCCGTGTAGATATGTCCGAATATATGGAAAAACATAGTGTTTCTAAAATGATCGGATCGCCGCCCGGATATGTAGGCTATGAAGAAGGTGGACAGCTCAGCGAAAAAGTGCGCAGAAATCCATACAGTGTCATTCTTTTTGACGAGATTGAAAAGGCTCATCCGGATGTGTTTAATATTCTTCTGCAGGTACTTGATGATGGTCATATTACAGATGCTCAAGGCAGAAAAGTGGATTTTAAGCAGACGATCATTATCATGACTTCCAACGCAGGTGCGCAGATGATCATGGAACCGAAACATCTTGGATTTATATCCGGAGATACGGAAAAGCGTGATTATGAACGGATGAAGTCCGGAGTGATGGAAGAAGTGCGGCGGATGTTTAAACCGGAATTTCTGAACCGGATCGATGAGATCATGGTATTCCATTCTCTGAATAAAGAAAATATCAGGAAGATCGTTACTATTCTTTTGAAAAACCTGGAAAAACGCTGTCAGGAACAGCTGGATATCATACTGAAAGTTACCGGAGCAGCTAAAGATCTTATTGCAGATGCAGGCTTTGACAGTAAATACGGTGCAAGACCGTTGCGTCGTGCGATCCAGACAAAGATTGAGGATGAGATGGCAACAGAAATCCTTGAAGGTCGGATCAAAGCCGGTGATACCGTACAGGTGAAGGTCAAAGACAAGAAAATCTACTTTGAAGTAAAAGATGCGGAGAAAGCGTAAGAATTTTATTACTTTCTATAGCCAAAAAAACAGAAATAAGTTATAATTAACAAAATTAAAACTATACAACGAAAGATTTCAGGAGGACATAAGATCATGGCAGTGGTACAGGAATTGATCCGCACAGAAGATAATGGGACTATCAGTTTTGGAGATTATGAATTAAATCAGAAATCCAAATTGTCGGATTATCAGTATCAGGGAGATATGTATAAAGTAAAAACATATAAGGAGATCACCAAACTTGAGCGTAATGGAATGTTCGTATATGAGTCTGTTCCGGGAACCAGTGTGTTCCATCTTCAGCAGGATGGAACAGCAATGAGTTTTGAGGTTCAGGGCTTTGAGGATTCTCAGATTACTGTTGAACTGGAAGCTGAGACAGAGTATCAGGTATTTATTGACGATGTAAGTACAGGTACAATGACTACAAACCTGGGCGGCAAGCTTTCTTTCAGTGTTGAACTGGATGCGAACACCAAAGCAGAAGTTAAAATTGTAAAATGCTAAAAAATAAAAAAACGGTTTATTTCTGTCAGGAATGCGGGTATGAATCAGCCAAGTGGATGGGGCAGTGCCCGGCATGCAAGGCATGGAATACTTTTGTGGAGGAAACGGTTTCTTCCAAAAAATCTTCCTCAGGGAGTATTAAAACTACACAAAAGAAAACGGAGCCTGTAGTTCTGAAAGATATCAGTCTTTCTTCAGATGAACGTCAGAGCTGCGGAATCGGTGAACTTGACAGGGTGCTGGGAGGCGGAATCGTCCCCGGCTCCCTTGTTTTGGTAGGTGGAGATCCTGGTATTGGCAAGTCTACATTGTTGTTGCAGGTGTGCAGAAATTTATCTTCACAGGGGATTTCTGTTTTGTATATTTCTGGTGAGGAGTCTCTCAGACAGATCAAGCTCCGGGCAGATCGGCTTGGAACGTTTAATGATAAACTGAAACTGCTCTGTGAGACGAATCTTGAAAATATCCGGGAGATCATTGAGCGGACGAAACCAGATGTAGCTGTTGTGGATTCTATCCAGACGATGTTTCATGAAGATATTTCGTCTGCACCGGGAAGCGTTTCTCAGGTGAGGGAATCTACCAATGTACTGATGCAGATCGCTAAGGGTATGGGAGTGTCCATTTTTATCGTGGGTCATGTGACCAAGGAGGGAAATGTGGCAGGTCCTCGTGTACTGGAACATATGGTAGATACTGTGCTTTACTTTGAGGGAGACAGGCATGCTTCTTACCGGATCCTGCGTGCGGTGAAAAATCGTTTTGGTTCTACCAATGAAATTGGTGTTTTTGAGATGCAGAATTCCGGACTTGAAGAAGTGAAGAATCCTTCCGAGTTCCTTTTGAATGGAAGACCGGAGAATGCTTCGGGATCTGTTGTTGCATGTTCTATGGAGGGGACGAGACCGATTTTGGTGGAGATCCAGGCTCTGGTGTGTCAGAGTAATTTTGGAATTCCGAGAAGAACAGCAGTTGGTACGGATTTTAATCGTGTGAATCTTTTGATGGCGGTTCTGGAGAAGAAGGCGGGAGTTCATCTTGCTGCTTCGGATGCTTATGTGAATATTGCGGGTGGCATGAAGATGACAGAGCCGGCGATCGATCTGGGTATTTGTCTTGCTATTATTTCCAGTGCGAAGGAGATCGTGATCCCGGATTCTGTGATGGCGTTTGGTGAAATTGGTCTGAGTGGCGAGGTTCGTGCAGTGAGTATGGCCGGACAGCGTGTGCAGGAAGCGAAAAAACTTGGGTTTGAGACGGTGATACTTCCTGAGGTGAACCGGACGGCTACAGAGAGTATTAAAGGAATTAAATTGGTTTATGTGGCTGGGATCCGGGATGCGATTTCTTTTATCAGAGGGTTGTGAGTTCCCGGCAGGTTATTTTGAATAGGATCATGTGGTCAGCCGCTGTATGGTTTGTACGGCGGCTGTGTTTGGGTTAATAGATAAAAAAACATAGATGTAAGGGAAAGGCTGGTGTTGGTTATGGGTATTGGTAATATTGGAAATATGATGAAGGTTATGAATGCATGGAATACATTTAAACAGAATCATCCGAAGTTTCCGGCATTTTGTAGTGCGGTTTCCCGGCGGGGGATTCGTGAGGGGAGCATTCTTGAGGTAACGTATATTAGCCCTGAGGGTGAGAAGCTGACTACGAATATTAAAGTGCAGGCCAGCGATCTTGAGTTGCTGAGAGAACTTTCTGGTGGTAATTGAGTTGAGCGGATAGCGAATGTTGATTATATATTGTATATGTCTGTTTGACGGGTGTTTTGGTTCCGGTGTCTGGCAGTGTTGGAACTGCCGGGTGCCGTTTTTTTTGTTGGGATTGAGAGGGACGCCAGAGGGAGGTGGCATCGGTCCGGGGGGCGGTTTTGTGGGGTGGATTGAGAGGGACGCCAGAGGAAGGTGGCATCGGTCCGGGCAGGGACTCCGTCGGGGGATACTACTAGGGCTCCGTGAGACGGCTAAAAGCATTGCGGCAGGGCCAGAACTCGCCTCCGGCTCAG
>NZ_JBQHWA010000036.1:0-28353 GCF_052064225.1 Blautia massiliensis (ex Liu et al. 2021)
CTCCATTTCCAGAATGTCTACAGAAAGATTTGCAGCATACTCTGTGAGCAGCTCCTTCAGCCGGACGTCCACACCGTTAATTAATACTTTTCGTCTATACTTTGGGCACCATACTACATGGTATTTACAGGAATAGACGACATTGTTGTTTGATTTATATGTTGTGTTCATATTTGTATTATACTATGGTTCATTAGTTAATACAATTGCTATTTTGTCCATCTTCAATTACTTGCATAATACTCGTAGATATGCTCATCCTGCTCCAGATTGATGCCGTACTTCCGGTCAGCCACAATGATCCCTACTCTGCAGGGTGTGGTAAAGTTGATCCCGAACTTCTGGGAGATTTTTTCGATATAGCGGTCATTAATATCATAGCCAAACAGAAGATTGTAAAGATAATCTCCCATCCGCCTGTTCTGCATTTCATATTCCAGGATGATCTTTCCCACACTCTGGGCAATATCCACAAAAGAAGCTCCCTTCCACCGGATGTAAAACAGCGGGAGCTGAAGCGCATTGGCTTTGTCGATCATCTCCTTCGGGACGGGTTCTTTATCATCGGTGATCGAAATCCCAAAGCCGGAAATTCCAAGCCCATACAGTTCTTCCATGGCTTTCCCGGCTTCTTCCAGGTCAAACCGGACATAGTCTACCACACACAGGGCAAAATTCCCCTGGTTCATATGCTCCTCAAAAGGCCGGGTCTGCACCATATAGGTCCATGTGACAGGTCTTGTGAGACCTTTTTCTCCGGCGATCAGCTCCACTCCGTCCATCTGCAGCTCCAGTATATCCTGACAGGTGATCATATGCATCAACTCCTTATTGTTGCAGTATTTCACACGCTCTCATCCATAAACAGGCAAATACGATATCTGATTTTCTCATCCTTCAGTTATCCTAGCAGAAATATCTGATTCCGGCAACTCAAAAAAAGCCTGGAAGAAATCAGCCACAGGCATTTTATTTCTTCCAGGCTTTTCTGTTTTCTGATTCTCAGTCAGCTGTCTTTGATCCGTCAGCTGATACAGCTCTGCATCCAGTTACATTCAGACTTATTCTGCCTGTGGTTTGCTTACCTGTGCTGTATCATTCTTTACTCCGGCAGATTTTTCGGCATGCTCTTTCACAAGGTTCCGTCCAAGCAGAGTCAGGCATACAAATGCGATCACTGCAAAAACTGCTCCGATCCCAAATACCACGTTCATCTCATAACCTTTGCTGCTCACCAGACCGGAGATTGCCGGTGCGCCAAAGGTTGCAAATACAATGCCGAACATGACAAATCCGTAATTCTCCCCGGTGTGCTTCATTCCGAAAATAGAGCTTGTCAGGGACGGAAAGCTTCCCATGATGCCGCCGTAGCAGCCGTACATCAGAACAACAGCAACCGTTACTGCCAGGGATCTTGATACAGCGAGAACTCCCATAGCGATCACTGCCACGATCAGCACTCCTTTGATGCAGACGATCCTTCCCATTTTATCTGCCAGTGTCGGAAGCACCAGTCTTGCTCCCGCATTGACAATGGATCCAAGCATAACAGCGCTGACTGCCACTGCAGACGGGATCCCAAGATCGATCTGGTAGGTCTGGGATACCGGTGAAACCATAAAATAAGAAATCAGTCCAAAGAACATGGTCGCAAGAAGAAGATAAAAATTTCTTGTACGCATCATCTCTCCGGATGTATACTGCTTCATCTCCGATGTTCCGGACTTTGCCGCAGAGCCACCTGCGTTCACCAGACTCTTATCGGGTGCCTGAAAAAAGATGCCGCACAGGATCCAGGAAACTGCGATGGCTGCCCCAATGATCAGAAAGGTTTTCTGCACGCCCTCTGCCTCCAGCAGCTTTCGACTCAGCGGCGCCAGGAAAAATCCGCAAAGTCCGTTGGCAGTTACCACAACGCCGGAAGCAAATCCGGTACGGTCCGGGAACCATCTCTGCACAGTTGCCAGGATCACCGTATAGATCATTCCCTGTCCAAATCCCTGCATCACGCCATAGGACAGATACATAGGAAGCGGTGTAGGAACGATCAGAAATACGGATGCCAGGATTCCTGCCGCAAAGATTCCGCCTCCGATCCATACAATCGTCTTTTCCTTAAAGCGGTTCTGCATCCTTCCGCCTACGATATTTCCGAATACAAAGGTGCTCAGTGCCAGATAAAAGCACATGGATGCCTGTCCCTGGCTCCAGCCTGCCTGCTCCATCACATAGGGCTGGTAAATAGACCATACATGGGGATATCCGGTAAAAAAGATCGCGAAAGCTCCGAATATCATAGTCAGCAGACGCTGTTTTTTCTGTATTCCTGTCATAATTTCCTCCTCTGAAAAAGATTTCCGGCCTGCTCTGTATTCTCTGCTCATAGAATGCAGCCTGTTTCTGTACACACGATCTGCACGTTTTCCTGCACATTAGCTCCGCTTATCTTTGATATTTTCGTATTTGCGTGCTATTTCTCTTCATTTGCGTGTTAAATGCGTGTTAATTATGTTGTGTGTATGTTATCACACGCAGTCTGATTATGCAATATAAATTTACAGCTTTTTCTGTTTTCTCGTTTTTGTCCAAATTTTCCTGCTATTTCTTTGTATATTATTCACAATGGCTGTATTTCGAGCACGCATATGCACGCACATATTTTTTATTTTAGATACCGTCTTTATACGTTTTTTCATTTTACATTTCTTTATTTACACAAAAAAGCACGCCATGTAACAGGCGTGCTTTCGTGATTTTCTATGATTTCTGTTGCTTATTTGATTATCTTCAGCTCATATTCCCTGATTCCCAGGCCGATCTTTTCTGCCTGATCCAGGGTTGCCTTCCACTCAATATTCGGATTGGAATCCTTAAAGTGGTCATGGTGACAGTGCCATCCCGGCTCTGCCAGATGCTCTCCAAGCTGGCTGTTGGCGATCGGTGTTGCCTTCAGGCAGGCATCTGCACAGGCCTGATCCAGTGCAACCGGGTCAAAGCTTGCGAACATTCCGATATCCGGAAGGATCGGCGCATCATTTTCACCATGGCAGTCACAGTTAGGGCTGATATCCTGTACCAGTGCAATATGGAAATGGGGACGTCCGTGACAGACAGCCTGTGCATACTCTGCCATCTTGCGGTCAAGAAGCTCGTTTGCACTGCTATTCGGATTGTATACGGCATCATAGCTGCAGGCCCCGATACAGCGGCCACAGCCTTTGCATTTATCGTAATCGATAACTGCTTTCTTGTTTACATATGTAATCGCATCACTTCCGCACTCTTTCGCACAACGGCGGCAGCCACGACAGACATCTTCATGGATGGCCGGCTTTCCGCTGGCATGCTGCTGCATTTTTCCGGCACGGCTTCCGCATCCCATACCGATATTCTTCAGAGCACCGCCAAAGCCGGTTGCCTCATGTCCCTTGAAATGGCTGAGACTGATAAAAATATCTGCATCCATGATAGCATGTCCGATCAGGGCAGTTTTGCAGTATTCTCCGTTTACTACCGGAACTTCTACTTCATCGGTTCCTCGAACTCCGTCACCGATGATGATCTGGCATCCGGTTGTGATCGTGTTAAATCCGTTAAGATTTGCACAGTCCAGATGCTCCAGTGCATTCTTTCTGCTTCCCGGATAAAGAGTATTACAATCTGTCAGGAACGGCATTCCGCCCTGCTCCTTACAAAGATCTGCGACTACCTTTGCATAGTTCGGACGAAGGAATGCCATATTTCCAAGCTCTCCGAAATGCATCTTGATGGCTACGAATTTTCCATCCATATCGATATTTTTGATTCCTGCGGCAACACAGAGTTTTTTCAATTTGTCCAGCTGGCTGGTTCCCACCGGACAACGAAAATCAGTGAAATAAACTGTTGATTTTTCCATTCTGGTTTTCCTCCTGTTTGATCATTTCAAAATAAATTTACCCTTTTCCTGACAATATGTCCAGTTTTTATACTAAAAATGTATAAAAAATGCGCTACTCTACTCTCGAAAAAGAATCTGCGAAAAATACCGGAACTTTCCATCATTGGTCCAGCACTGCATTCCCACAGCATCTGCCATCTTCTGTGCATCCACACAATAGGCAGACATACAGGAATTATGCTTGTACGGTCCGGCGCTCATGATCAGAATATCTGTTTTTCCGCACTCTTTCATCTTCTCTGAGAGCTGCTCTGTCAGTTTATTATGTGCAAGTTTGGCTTTTCTGTAATCCATGAGTCTGTCCTGCGTCGTCTGGAGCACCAGAGTGTTCTCATAATCTAGGGCACGTTCCTTCATTTCTTCCACAGTCCCGCTTTCCGGTGGACATGCGGGATTTTTATCATAATTACCACAGGCATTTTCTTCACAGAAAACACGGTATTCCGGCACAAACACCAGCTTATCGGTTTTCATGACCGCCGCATCGGAAAAGCCAAGCTTCTTTGCTTCTTCAATAAAATTCATTTTTCTCTCCTACGCTTTTTTCTTTTATAGTGCCACATTTTATTTGTTTTTACAAGCTCTGACTTTCACTCTGCCGCCAGGCGGATAAACTCCTCCATCTCTCTTGTCTTAAACTTGTTCTTATGGTAAAAGATCTGCCGGTACATGGATATCTCCACATCTTCCACATGTAAAAGGGCAATTCTTCCTTTCCGGATATCCCGCTCCACAGCCAGATAGGGAAGAAAGGAAAGTCCGTGGTTCTTTTCCAGCATGCGGATGATAAAAGCGGTATCGCTGATTTCCAGTACCGGTGACAGGGCCTGCTTCTTAAGCGCCAGCTGCTGATCCAGGGCCTGCCGATAATTGGCATTCTTTTCCGTGAGAAAAAAAGGCTCTTCCAGAATATCCTCCATCTTCAGCGTCTTTCCCGCAAACTCCGAATCTGCAGAGGCCACAAATACTACCGGCTCCGCCTTCTCCATGACCTTCACCCAGTTCTGGTCCCACCTTGGGGTGTCCAGTATATAAATAAGATCCAGTCCGTTATGCTCCATCATCCGTATCAGCTGCTCCGGTGTATCAATAGTCACCTGCATATTTACTTTCGGGTGAAACTCACGAAATTTGCTGAGAACAGCCGGGAGCTTGGCAGTGCACAGGGATTCGATCGTCCCGATATGCAATGGATTTTTCAGTTCCGCATCGTCATTCATTGACTTTTTTGCTTTATTTACATCATATAAGATTCGGCTTGCATGCTCCATAAACTCTTTTCCGGACGGAGTAAGCACCACACGCTTTCCGGTTCTGTCAAAAAGTCTTGTTTCCAGCTCATTTTCCAGAAGCCGGATCTGGACAGTGATCGCTGACTGGGTGTATCCCAGAACCTCTGCTGCCCTGGAAAAGCTCTGAAGCTGTGCTACATGTACAAACGTCTCCAACTGACGGATTTCCATGATTTTCTCCCTTTTACTATGAAATTTTTTCATCGTGATGATGAAATCTGTGAATTTGCCTTATTTTTATGTCAATGTTACAATACAATCACGAGGACGTCAATCGTATTTTTGTGCAAAATGAATAAATTCATACTTAGGAGGAAAGAATCCAAATGGAAAAGAAAAAAATCAAGATCGGACTTGTGCCGAAGCTGATCATTGCCATCATCGTAGGTATCCTGTTCGGCCAGTTCCTTCCGGAAGGCTTCTGTCGCTTTGTTGTAACCCTTTCCGGATTTTTCAGTACCTTTCTGAAATTCGTCATCCCGCTGATGATCCTTGCCTATGTGACCATGGGTATTGCGGATCTTTCACAGGGTGCAGGGAAGCTTCTCCTGATCACAGTGGCTCTGGCTTATGGCTCCACTCTGATCGCAGGTTCCGCATCCTATCTGGTATCATCCAGCCTGTTCCCGCACTTTATGAGTGACGGTGCACTGGATCAGATCGCAGCTACCGCAGACGCATCCCTGACACCATTTTTCTCCATCACACTGGAGCCGGTCATGAATACTCTTTCTGCTGTTGCCCTTGCCTTTGTCATGGGACTGTGCCTCTCTTCCATGCGTGGAAAAGAAATGGGAAACAGCCTTTATAACGGAATGAGTGACTTTTCCAAGATCATTGACAAGGTCCTTCATACCATTATCATCCCGCTGCTTCCGCTTTACATCTGCGGAACCTTCACAGATATGACTATTTCCGGAAAAACCTTTGCCATCTTAAGCATCCTCTGGAAGGTATTCCTTGTTGTTATCATCATGCACCTGATCTGCATTACGATCCAGTTTGTGATCGCAGGTACTGTCAGCAAAAAGAATCCTTTCACTCTGATCAAAAATCAGATCCCGGGATACACAACTGCTCTGGGAACCCAGTCTTCCGCAGCTACCATCCCGGTCAATCTGGAATGTGCAAAGAAGGATGGCGTATGTGAGCAGATCCGCAACTTCGTAGTACCGCTCTGTGCAAACATCCACATGGCCGGTTCCATGATCACCATCACAGCCTGTGCTACTGCAGTCTGCCTTATGAACCAGCTGCCCATCAGTCTTGGGATCATCGTTCCGTTCATCATGACTCTCGGTGTTGCCATGGTTGCATCTCCCGGTGCTCCCGGTGGTTCCATCATGACTGCCCTTCCATTCCTTTACATGGTATTCGGAGCGGAAGCCGGTGATCCGGACGGTGCCATCTGTGCTATCATGGTTGCCCTTTACATTACCCAGGATTCCTTCGGAACTGCCTGCAATGTATCCGGTGACAACGCCATCGGCGTGATCGTTGACACCATTTATAAGAAATTTATTGCAAAAACACCACAGGAGAATTAAGCAAAATGTCTTTTATCAGTGTATTTGACGTTATGGGTCCCAACATGATCGGTCCTTCCAGTTCTCATACCGCAGGGGCTGCACGCATTGCTTTCCTTGCCCAGAAGATGATCACGCCGCCCCTGAAAAAAGTGGAATTCATCCTTTACGGTTCCTTCGCCAGAACATACAAGGGACACGGTACAGACCGTGCCCTCCTTGGCGGGATCATGGGCTTTTCCACAGATGACATGCGTATACGGAATTCTTTTGATATTGCCAGGGAACAGGGGATCGACTTTTCCTTTACTCCAAATGAAGCGGAAACCGATGTCCATCCCAACACTGTAGATATCCATATGGTCAATGAACAGGGACAGGAAATGACAGTCCGGGGGGAATCGCTGGGCGGCGGCAAGGTCCGTATTGTGGAGATCAACCACGTGAAAGTGGATTTCACCGGCGAATACAGTGCCATCATCGTGATCCATCAGGATACTCCCGGTGTTGTGGCCTACATCACCAGATGCTTAAGTGAACGTAACATTAACATTGCCTTCATGCGCCTCTTCCGTGAATCCAAAGGAACCACAGCCTATACGATCGTGGAATCCGACGGTCATCTCCCGGAAGATATCGTAGAAAGCATTCACCGGAACACCAACATCCATGATGTCATGATTGTTCAGATGTAGGGAAAAGGAGGATGTGTTTTATGGATTTCAAAAATGCCAAGGAACTTCTTGCTCTCTGCCAGAAAAAAAAGCTTCCGATTTCCGAAGTAATGCGCCAGCGTGAGATCCTTCTCGGTGAAACCACTGCTGAAATCGTGGACCAGCGCATGGACCGTGTTCTGGAGATTATGAAGGATGCTGCTTTTTCCCCCATCAAAGATCCGGTGATATCTATGGGCGGACTGATCGGCGGTGAAGCCCGAAAGCTCTGCGAATTTCATGACCTGGGAAAAAGCCTGTGCGGAAATGTTCTCGGAAAGGGGATCACCTACGCTATGGCAACCCTTGAGACCAACGCTTCCATGGGACTTATCGTTGCCTCTCCTACTGCCGGCAGTGCCGGGATCGTTCCCGGAATGATGCTTGCTCTTCAGGAGGTCTACGGCTTTTCCGATAAAAAAATCCGCCAGGCACTATTTAATGCAGGCGCGATCGGCTATCTTGCCATGCGTAATGCAACAGTTGCCGGTGCTGTTGGCGGATGTCAGGCTGAGGTCGGAATCGCTTCCGCAATGGCTGCTTCCGCTGCTGTGGAACTTCTTGGCGGTACACCTCTTCAGTGTACTTATGCTGCTTCCACGGTTCTTATGAACATGCTTGGACTTGTGTGCGACCCTGTAGGCGGCCTGGTGGAATATCCCTGCCAGAACCGTAATGCAGCCGGTGTTTCCAATGCCCTTATCGCAACCGAAATGTCACTGGCCGGTATCCCCCAGTTCATCCCGCTGGATGAGATGATCGATGCCATGTATACTGTGGGCAAAAAGCTTCCTGCAGAGCTTCGTGAAACTGCTCTCGGCGGTTGTGCAGCCACACCGTCCGCCTGTGAGAAGTGTCATCTTTGCAGTTGATCAACAGAGTATAGCCCATAATAAACAGAGCCCCGACTGAAATGACTCAAACAACAAAACGGAGAATTCCCGAACTTCTTTTTCCAGGAATTCCCCGTTTTCCTTTGGGCATGCGGACATTTTACAGCCCTGCTGTTTTTTCTGCTGCCAGCTTCTGATTTTCTGGTTCTATTGGCTCCGAACCTCTGCTCAGCTCTGACTTCTGAGCCGAAGCATCCTTTTTTGGATTCTCATTCTCCTGTTCTTCTTGGTTCTTCTTGGTCCTGCTCGAATCCATCTTTAATGGATTTCTGTTTTTTTCTTATTTTTTTCTTTGATTTCTTTTTTGTCATGTCTGCCTTATCTATTATTTTTAGTTTTCGTGTACATCTTATATATTATACTGGCCACATGCTGTTTTTCATCAAATCAACGTAAGACTATTGTGAAATCTGTGGTAAAAAAGTCCTCCGAAAAATCTCAAGATCATATCTCCTGATATCCCTGTGACTTCCCGAAAGACTCTTTCACACATAATTTACATATTAATAAAACAATTTACAGAAATTCCGACTGCAGCGCATCGTATCCTGTCTCACCTGTACGGATACGAACAGCGTTACGGATCTCATAGCTAAATATCTTTCCATCGCCGGGATCACCGGTAAACGCTGCTTTCTGCACAGCATCAATAACTTTGATCTCCCAATCTTCCGATGATACCACGATTTCAAACTTGATCTTCGGTTTCAGAAATACATCGATCTTGGAACCACGGACATACTCTGTGTAACCACGCTGTGTTCCGCAGCCCATGATCTGGGTTACTGTAAAACCGTTAACCTGGATCTCATTTAACGCTGCTTTGACATCTTCCATTTTTTCTTCTCTTACGATTGCTTCTATCTTTATAAGCATACGATTTCCTCCATTTTCACACGATCATTGCCGAACAAATTCTTTTATCAGTCAAATCCATTAAATGACGGATATGCATTCTCTCCATGCTGGGATGCATCCAGCCCGACCATCTCTTCCTTCGGATCTACACGAAGCGGTGTAAAGATCCGCACGATCCCGATACAGATCAGCGTTCCCACAATGGCAACCGCAATGGTGATCACAATACTCAATACCTGCGCCAGGAACAGACGGTGATCTCCAAACACAAGGCCATCCCATTTTGCAACGGAATTGATCGAAAATTTTCCGAAAAGTCCGGTTGCGATTCCTCCCCAGATACCACCGATACCATGGCAGCCAAAAGCATCCAGGGCATCGTCGATCTTCAGCTTCTGTTTCAGAAGGATCACAGTAAAGTAACAGATCGGGCTTACCAGGATCCCAATGATAAAGGATGCCCATACCGGTACGAAACCAGCTCCCGGTGTAATGGCTACCAGTCCGATAACAAGACCTGTGGATGCACCAACCAGTGTCGGTTTTCCCTCGCGGATCACCTCGATCAGCATCCAGGTCAGCAGTGCGCAGGCAGAAGAAATGCTGCTGGTCATAAAGGCATGTGCCGCAAGGCCGTCTGCCTTCAGCGCACTTCCTGCATTAAAGCCGAACCATCCGAACCACAGCATGGCTGCCCCGAGAAATACAAACGGGATATTGTGCGTACGATAGGTTGCTTTTGCATAGCCTCGTCTCTGTCCAAGATAAATGGCAAGAACCAGTGCACTGACACCGGAACTGATATGTACCACATTTCCTCCTGCAAAGTCCACAGAGCCAATGGCTGCCAGAAATCCACCGTCTCCCCAGACCATATGTGCCATTGGATAATACACGATCAAAGACCAGATCGCAATAAAGAAAAACAGTGCCTTAAAACGCATCCTTCCAACCACGGCACCGGTGATCAGTGCCGGTGTGATCATGGCAAACATCATCTGGAACGCCACAAATACCAGATGCGGGATCGTATCAGCATAAGGTCCCGGCTCCCAGCCTACGCCATTCAGCGCAAACCAGCGAAAATCTCCGATGATCCCGCCATGATTTCCTCCAAATGCCAGCGAATATCCAAACAATGTCCACATAACTACGGACAGTCCCATGATCGCCCCACAGGCCATCATGGTATTTACCACATTTTTCCTGCGGACCAGTCCTCCGTAGAAAAACGCAAGCCCAGGTGTCATAAAGAACACAAAGGCTGTACAGATCAGCATAAAGCCGGTATCTCCTGCATTCATCATTCATTTCCTCCTCGATTCCCTCAATTATTCTGCAACGCAAAAAGCGCCTGGAAACTCAATTTCCAGACGCCTTTGTCATGTCAGTTAGCATAGCAGATAATTTGTGGGTTTTCAAGAGTTTTTTCGCTGTTTTTCTGTTTTCTTACAGAATTACTATGTTTTATGTGGATATGAAATTTATTTTCGGCAATCTATCCGTTTATAAATATTGGAGAGATTTTATTTTATCTCTTACTGTACTATAACACGGATTATGCTCAGGATCATCAGATGTGCCGGATAAAAGATATAGAAAAACCACTTGGAAAACTTCGGTGCTTTTTCGGATTTTTTGCCATTATAGAAGCACAGGATGATGATTCCTGATGCCACGATCCCTGCTGCCGAAAACAGAGCATGGAGCATTGCCGGTCCGGCTGCCATTTTTTCCACGTAGGAGCTGTAGTTAAACAGCACAAAAAGGGCAGCACCGACTCCGTACGCTGTTATCATCCTCTTCCTGTTCCCCCAGCTCTCATGGAACCAGATGGTAAAAACCGGTGCCAGGATCGCCCAGTCCGAATAAACGGATAGTAAAAGGAGCAGGATCAGAAGTGGAATTCTCCATTTACTTGCCATCATCTTTTCCTGAACAACCAGGATCATAAAGCAGATAAACAGAGTAAAGATCATATTCAGCTGTGAATTCCCAAAGGCTATCATATAGGGAACCTGGGAGATTCCGGCAAAGATCAGAAGCCTTTCACCGTATTTTCTCTTGGAATGTGTATAGTAAAAACCTTCCACAAGAAAATAGCACATGGTAATGGCTGTGAAGTAGCCAATGTCTATAAACACTTCCCACAGGATCGTGTTTTCCGGCAGAAGCACGTTGGCGATATGATTCAGAAGCATGGTAAAAATTGCCAGATATTTAATGGCATCCCGGGTCAGTCCCGGCTTTTTTGTTGTTGGCATGATCTTCTCCTTCTGTGCAGAAAAATTTTCAGACCTTTCACATCTTCTGCACAATATAATACATTTATCTTACACTGATTTTCTGACTCATACAACTTTTTTTGTTATTGCTGGAGTTGCCTTTTTCTTAAGGTAAGCTTATACTGTAGAAAGCGTGCTGTATTTTATATGGCAAAACTTCTCAGCAAACACTGTAAAACAATAAATTCGGAAAGGAATTATCGATCATGATCCAGGATATCGCACCACATACCTATCACAATGAGTACAAACCTGTGGCCCCGGATAAAGAAAGCCACATCCTCGCCTATGAAGAAGGAAAGATCCTTATGAAAAAAGATGGCGAGACTATGACTCTTCCAAGCTTTGGAGAGCTGGAAGGAAAAGTTGAAAATCTCTATGAGAATTATATCTATCTCTTCTCCATTGACGAAGAGCATTTTTATCTGATCCCGGATCTTGACACCAGTCTCCTTCCTAGTTATCAGTTTGAGATCACAAGAGTTCTCCGCACAGCGGAGCCACAGTATCTGGCTTTCGCAGGAATCACCGGATATCAGCTCTTTCAGTGGTACAGCAAGCGCCGTTTCTGCGGCTGCTGCGGCAAACCGATGGTACATGATAAACATGAGCGCAAGATGATCTGCCCTGCCTGTGGAAACGGTGAATATCCGGTGCTTTCTCCGGCTGTGATCGTAGGCGTTACCAACGGTGACAAGCTGATCCTCTCCAAATATGAGGGCCGAAATCACACGCGCTACGCCATGATCGCAGGTTTTGCCGAGATTGGCGAGACTATCGAGGAGACTGTCCACCGTGAAGTTATGGAAGAGATCGGCGTAAAGGTCAAAAATCTCCGCTACTACAAGAGCCAGCCATGGTCCTTCTCCGGAACACTTCTGTTTGGCTTCTACTGTGATCTGGATGGCGACGACACTCTGACTGTAGACCACGATGAGCTTTCCATGGCCTCCTGGTTCAACCGGGAAGACATTCCGGATGAAGGAGATAATATCAGCCTTACCAAGGAGATGATGATGGCATTTAAGCATGGAAAAGCCTGAAATATCGCTTGCCTGATTCCGTAAACAATTTTTCGTAACCAATTTCACAAAAAACACCGGCCATTCATCTGTACCATGTCCTGTCCAGGCTGCCAGATCATCTCTGACATCTCAGCCCCAGTACATATTCCGATGAATGCCGGTGTTTTTATTTTCTATTTTTCTTCCGAGCCGGAGCAATCTGCCTAAAACCGTTTTATTTCTCCGGTGTCAGATGCCAGATATCTCTGTTGTACTCTTCGATGGTTCTGTCTGAAGAGAAGTATCCTGCTTTTCCGATGTTTACAAGCATTTTCTCTGCCCATGCGGTTCTGTCCTCATAATCGGACAGTGCCTGATCTTTCACCTTCGCATAATCCTCGAAGTCAAGAAGAGTCATGAACCAGTCTTTGCTTACGATCTCATGATGCAGTCTTCTTAAATGCTCCTCACTTCCAATGGAAAGAAGCTCGTTTCCTACGATAAAGTCTACTGCACGACGGATGCGCTCGTCTTTCTCATAAAAATCTCTGGAGCAGTAGTCAGCCTTTTCATAGTGTTCGATAACCTGCTCACTGGACTCTCCGAAGATATAGATATTATCCTTGCCTACCAGCTGGCTGATCTCCACATTTGCACCATCCATGGTTCCCAGTGTTACAGCACCGTTGAGCATGAACTTCATGTTTCCTGTTCCGCTGGCCTCCTTGGAAGCAAGAGAGATCTGCTCGGAGATATCGCAGGCAGGGATCAGCTTCTCTGCTGCACTTACGTTGTAGTTTTCCACCATAACAACTTTCATGTACGGGGAAACCTCCGGATCATTGTTGATAAGCTCCTGTAAGCAGAGAAGCAGGTGGATAATATCCTTTGCGATAACGTATGCAGGAGCTGCCTTTGCACCGAAGATAAATGTTACCGGGCGCTGCGGCTTCTCGCCTGCCTTGATCTTCAGGTAACGGTCAATGATGTAAAGTGCGTTCAGCTGCTGACGTTTGTACTCATGAAGACGTTTGATCTGGATATCATAAACACTGTGTGTATTGATCTCTTCACCTGTGTTGGCTTTGATAAACTCCGCACATCTCTTCTTTGCATCCTGCTTGATCTTAAGGATATTTGCAAGAACGTCCTGATTTCCCTTGAAGCCAAGCATCTTGTCAAGCTCAAAGGAATCCTTGCGGAAGCCGTCACCGATCATGGATGTGATGTACTCTGTCAGCGGATGGTTGCAGTGAAGGAGCCATCTGCGGAAGGTAATTCCGTTTGTCTTGTTATTGAATTTCTCCGGATAGATCTCATAGAACTGATGAAGCTCTGTCTCCTTCAGGATATCGGTATGAAGGGATGCAACACCGTTGATGGAAAATCCGTAGTGGATGTCCATATGTGCCATGTGTACCAGGTCGTTCTTGTCGATGATGGCAAGATTTTCCTGCGGATATTTTGCTTTGATACGCTCGTCCAGCTTGCGGATGATCGGCATCAGATGCGGAACAACCTCCTCAAGATAGGAGATCGGCCATTTCTCAAGTGCCTCTGCAAGAATGGTATGGTTGGTATAAGCGCATACATGAGATACGATCTCGCATGCCTCCTCGAACTCGATTCCACGCTCTGTGAGGAGACGGATAAGCTCCGGAATTACCATACTCGGATGTGTATCGTTGATCTGGATCACTGCGTAATCGGCAAGGTCATGAAGATTGCAGCCTTTTGCTGTTGCCTCATCCAGAATCAGCTGTGCCGCATTGCTTACCATGAAGTACTGCTGATAGATACGAAGCTTTCTTCCTGCATCATCGCTGTCATCCGGATACAGGAACAGTGTCAGGTTGTGGAGCAGATCCCTCTTATCAAAGGAGATTCCCTCGCCTACAATGCTCTCATCTGCAATATCAATATCAAAAAGGCGAAGCTTGATCGCTTTGTTCTCATAGCCTGCAACATCAATATCATACAGTGTGGATTTCAGCATAAAGCCCTTAAATGGCACGTAATAGGAAACGCCTGCATCTGTAAGCCAGCTCTCCGGCTGTATCCACGGATTCGGTGTCTCAAACTGAAGATGATCCTTAAACTCCTGTTTGAAAAGTCCGAGGTGATAATTAAGTCCGATTCCTTCTCCCGGAAGTCCCAGAGTTGCGATGGAATCCAGGAAGCAAGCTGCCAGACGGCCAAGTCCGCCGTTTCCGAGAGATGGCTCCGGCTCGATCTCCTCGATCATGGAAAGCTCTTTTCCGTTTTCTTTAAGATATTTCGCAACTTCATCATAAACGCCCAGATTGATCAGGTTGTTGGAAAGAAGCTTACCGATAAGGAACTCTGCGGAAATATAATAAATTTTCTTTTTTCCTTCCTGGTAGCCGCGGCCCTTCAGCTGCTCCTTTGTCCAGGAGAGAAGTCCGTGATAGATTTCCTCGTTTGTACAATCTTTTACATTTTTGTTATATTTGTCTTCAAATACTTTGCTTAATGTTTCCATTTTGATCTCCTTTCATGGATCTTGATGGGATGAAATATGTTTTTACAAAGTTGTTTGCTTTGTTTTTGATGATATTAGGATATCACGCATTTCTTTTCAAAAATATAACAATCCTGTCATGATATGCAAGATATTTGTCAGACTGTTTTTCACTTTTTACTGTAGCTCTGCATAAAAACGTAACCGATACATATGCGGTTGCTTCGGGAGCTTTCTCAGATCTGTCTCATACTCTTCCTGTACTTATGCGGTGAAACCTTATTGGACTGCTGAAATTTCTTTATAAAATAACTTGTACTGTTAAATCCCACCTGCATGGCGATCTCCGTCACAGGTGAATCGGAATGCGTAAGAAGATACTTCGCCTTCTCCATACGGAAGTCATTGATGTATTCCACCAGGGTTTTTCCCGTATACTGGCGGAAAAGCTTCATAAAATAATACTCACTGTAATTGGAAAGTCCGGAAAGCTCTGAAACGGTAAGATTCTCCTGGTAGTGAAGGCTGATATGATCCAGCACTTCCTTTACTGCTGCAAGGCTCTTGTTCTGCTCTGTGCTTACCGGGATAATATAATGCTTCGTCAGCATCTCATAAAAGAAATCAAAGAACAGCATTTTCAGCTTCACATAGAAATATGGCTTCTTCTCCGTATGACAGTCATGGATCTCCAGAAAAATTTCCCGTAGCTTCTCATATCCGGAATCTCCTTCTTCTATATGATGGCAGAATTCTGCCTTGTTTTCTATTAATGGTGATACCACACATTCCTGGCAGATATCTCCCGGCTGACCTGCAAGGAAGCCCAGGCTGAAAACCACACTCTTATAATAAAGAGGCTTCTTAAGATCCGTGCGCATACTATGGAGAACTCCGCAGTTCACGATCAGGATATCCCCCTTTTTCAGGCGGATGCTCTCCCGGTTCAGTCTGGCAAAGCCACTGCCTTTTTCAATATACATGATCTCCATCTCACTGTGCCAGTGGTCATACAGTGCATGAAAGATCTCACAGTTCGCCATATAGGTTTCCACCGGCAACTCAAAGGAACCGTGAGGGCTTAATTCTTTTAAATTATCATCCACTTCGGATACGTGAAGAGGATTTTTTGCGGATGTGTCTGTTTCTGGCATGATTTCCTCCGTGATCAATATCTATCCTGCGAACACTTGCCTTACGCTGGATATACAATCCTTGCATGATGATTCTGTTTGACTCCCTTAGTGTAAAGGATATTTACAACCATGACAATATTATATTTTCCTGTTTTCTTTTTTATGACGTTACGGTTACTCTGTTCTCAGCAGCACGCTTCGCGATGCACTTCCATAAACGGCAATCTTGACTTTTCCCCTTCCAACTGCTATATATAATATTTAGAATAAAATAATTTGACTTTAAAAGGAAAGAAAACTACCATGAATCCATTAAAAAAAGCTTACTGCCGGGTTTTCCAGAATGTCTTTAAATTCGCCCTTCCACTGCTTCCTTACCGCAATCCGAAGATCATCGGAAGCGTCAAAGGTATTCCGGAAGTTCTGGAAAAAAGAAACTATAACAATGTACTCATCATCACAGATGCAGGAATCCGAAGCCTTGGCCTTACAGAAAGACTGGAGCAGACACTGAAGCGAAGCTGCATCTCTTACCACATCTACGACAAAACCGTTGCCAATCCAACAACCGTCAATGTGGACGAAGCCCTTCACATGTATCTGGACAATGACTGCCAGGCGATCATCGGCTTCGGCGGAGGTTCCAGTATGGACTGTGCAAAAGCCACGGCAGCCCGCATTGCCAAGCCACACCAGTCTCTTGCTCAGATGAAGGGAATCCTGAAAATCCACAAAAAGCTTCCTCTTCTCATCGCTATTCCTACAACTGCCGGAACCGGAAGTGAAACAACACTTGCAGCCGTGATCACAGATGCACAGACCCGGCACAAATATGCCATCAACGATTTTCCGCTGATCCCACGCTACGCAGTCCTTGACCCGAAAGTGACTTTAAGCCTTCCGCCGTTTATCACAGCTACCACCGGCATGGATGCCCTGACTCACGCAGTGGAAGCCTACATTGGAAATTCCACTACACCTGGCACAAGAAAAAATGCCCTGGATGCTGTCAGACTGATCTTTGAAAATCTGGATACCGCCTACACAGACGGCAATAATATTGAAGCAAGACGAAATATGCTCCGCGCTTCCTATTTCGCAGGCTGCGCCTTCACCAAATCTTACGTTGGATATGTCCACGCAATTGCACATTCCCTTGGTGGAAAATATAATGTTCCACACGGACTTGCCAATGCAGTGATCCTGCCTATGGTGCTGGAAACATACGGAGATTCCATCACTCACAAGCTCCGCAACCTGGCTGTAACTGCAGGTCTCTGCGACAAACATGAGGATGATAAAACTGCTGCACAGATGTTTATTGATGCTGTAAAAGATATGAAAAAACGCTTCGGTATCGGTGATCACATCCCTGAGATCCAGGAAACAGATATCCCGGAACTTGCTCATTATGCAGACAAAGAAGCCAATCCGCTGTACCCGGTTCCTGTGCTGATGGATGCCGGTGAACTTGAAACACTGTATTACAGACTGATGCCTCCGGCAGGCAATTGCTAAAACAGCCATTGGCATAGAAAGATTTTTTCGATATTTCGAATACAGTTTTTTCAGAAAGGACTACAATTCCATGGAAAAAGAACAGATCAACCAGCTTTTAGATAAACAGCGCCAGTACTTCTACTCCGGCGCAACTCTTGACCTTGATTTTCGCATCAGCGCCCTGAAACGTCTCCGCGCTTCCATCCGGAAACACGAAGATCAGATCCACGCCGCGCTGAAAAAGGATCTGGGAAAAAGTAATTTCGAAAGCTATATGTGTGAGACCGGACTGGTGCTCTCCGAGATCACACATATGCTGAAAAATATCCGCTCCTACGCAAAAGAACAGGCCGTTCCAACTCCACTGGCACAGTTCCATTCCCGCAGTTTCCGCAAACCATCCCCCTACGGTGTTGTTCTCATTATGAGTCCGTGGAACTATCCGTTTCTTCTCACCATAGAACCACTGGTAGACGCCATTGCAGCCGGAAACACAGTCATCCTGAAACCAAGTGCCTACTCACCGGCAACAAGTGAAGTGATCCGTCTTCTCATCCATGAATGTTTCGATGAAAAATACGTTGCAACTGTCACAGGCGGACGTGCGGAAAACACACATCTTCTCAGTCTGCACTTTGATTACATCTTCTTCACGGGAAGCCAGTCTGTGGGAAAAGAGGTCATGAGAAAGGCTTCCGAACACCTCACACCAGTCACTCTGGAGCTGGGTGGAAAAAGCCCCTGCATCGTGGACAAAACAGCCAATCTCCGCCTTGCGGCAAAACGTATCGTATTCGGCAAGTTCCTGAACTGTGGCCAGACCTGCGTGGCTCCGGACTACATCTACTGTGATCCGGAGATCAAAGAAGCCCTGGTCGCAGAGCTTCGCAGACAGATCACACGCCAGTATGGAAAAGAACCACTGAAGAACCGGAATTATGGAAAGATCATCAACGAAAAGCATTTCGACCGTATCAACAGTCTGATCGATCCTGCCAAAACTGTCTGCGGCGGTGGTTCCAACCGTGAAACACTTCAGATCGAGCCGACGGTTCTTGATAACGTAACCTTCGAAGATCCGGTCATGCAGCAGGAAATCTTCGGTCCGGTACTTCCGGTCCTCACCTATGACTCTCTCGGAGGTGCCGTAACAAAGATCAATTCCATGGCACATCCGCTGGCTCTTTATATCTTCACCGAAGATGAAAAAAATGCCCGGGAAGTTACTTCCCGATGTGGTTTCGGCGGTGGCTGTATCAACGATGTCCTCATACATCTGGCAACCAGCAATATGGGCTTCGGCGGCTTTGGTGAAAGCGGCATGGGATCCTATCATGGCATCGACGGCTTCCGGACATTCTCTCATTATAAGAGTATTGTAGATAAAAAGACCTGGATCGATCTTCCTATGAGATATCAGAAATATCGGAAGATTTATGAAAAAATGGTACAGTTGTTTATGCGATAGATATGAAGGGAGGGCGCTGCCTGATGCATCGCCCTCCTGTTACTTTAGATTTTCTTATTATTTTTCCCAGATGATCTTTACCGGCATGATCCCGGTCAGTTCTTTGCTTTTTTCATCCGACTGGCTGCAGCCTGCATAAATTTCAAATTTCTTTCCTTCTTCCATCCGTTTTCCTGTTTCATCTACTACGGTGAATGCTTTTTCCCATATTGGGATTTCTATTTTTCGGCATTCTCCCGCCTTCAGGAATATCCGCTGAAAACCGGCCAGCATCGGATTGGGAATGGCATTTTTGCTGTCGATATTTTTTACATAGATCTGAACAACATCCTCTGTATCATATGCGCCGTTATTCTGCACTTC
Source organism: Blautia massiliensis (ex Liu et al. 2021) (assembly GCF_052064225.1). Taxonomy (NCBI): domain Bacteria; kingdom Bacillati; phylum Bacillota; class Clostridia; order Lachnospirales; family Lachnospiraceae; genus Blautia; species Blautia massiliensis (ex Liu et al. 2021). The sequence continues at coordinate 19,461 of NZ_JBQHWA010000036.1, forward strand.
TACCTCCACGTTTATCTTCTGTCCACATGTTTTGACCTCTGCTTTATCTACTGCCACCTTACTGTACGTCAGACCATATCCAAAAGGAAACTGTGCTTTTCGTTCCATATAGCGATATGTTCTGCCTTTCATGGAATAATCGGTAAAATCCGGAAGTTCTTCCAGGCTTTCATAAAATGTCACCGGAAGTTTTCCTGATGGCGAGATTTCTCCAAACAGTACCTTTGCCGCTGCCTTCCCGCCCTGGCATCCAGGATACCACAGCATCATGACTGCATCAAATTTCTCTGCCGCATATTTCAGATTAAGGTCACTTCCTGCCAGCAGACAGAATACTGCCGGTTTTCCGGTGTCTGCGATTGCTTCCATCAGTTCTCGCTGTACTCTGGGAAGTTCAATATCTTCTTTATCTCCCGATACATAGCTGTTTCCGGTGTCTCCCTCTTCTCCTTCCAGTGTCTCATCCAGTCCCATACATAAGATCACCACATCGCTGTTTTCCGCAACCACCTTTGCTTCCGCAATACGATCTCTGGTAAACGCAAGGTGCTCCGTCCGGTCTCGGAACAGATCACAGCCTCTGGAAGTAAGGATCCTTACATCGTCTCCCACATAATCCTGGATGCCTTCCTGTATGGTAATATACCTAGAAGCTGTCCCGTGATAATTGCCGATCAGCGCCTGTCTGCTGTCCGCATTTGGTCCGATGATCCCTATTGTTTTCAGTTTTTCTTTATCAAGCGGAAGAATCCCGTTATTTTTCAGCAGAACAAAACTTTTTTCCGCTGCTTTCTCCGCTGCATCCAGATGCCTGGGAGATTCCACCTCCATGTAGGAGAGATTGTCATATTCGCTTCCATCAAACAACCCCAGCAGATACCTTGTGGTAAAAAGCCGCACTGCTGCCCGAGTTATGGTTTCTTCTGTGACAAGCCCCTTTTCGTATGCCTTCATAATGTGAAGATAGGTATTTCCACAATTCAGGTCACAGCCATTATTAATAGCCAGTGCTGCAGATTCAACGGCTGTATCCGTTACCATATGGTGTTCATGAAAATCACGGATCGCCCAGCAGTCTGATACAAAATGCCCCTGAAATTTCCATTCGCCTCTGAGTTTTTTCTGTAATGTGGGACTTCCGCAGCAGGGTTCCCCGTTTGTCCGGTTATAAGCTCCCATAACCGCTTCTACTTTCGCTTCTTTTACCAGACCTTCGAATGCCGGCAGATACGTTTCTTCCATATCTTTTGCGGATGCTTCCGCATCAAATTCATGACGGAGTGCCTCCGGCCCGGAATGTACTGCAAAATGTTTGGCACAGGCTGCTGCCTTCATTGTATCCCCATTCCCCTGAAGTGCTTTTACAAAGGAAACTCCCAGTTCTTTTGTAAGATACGGATCTTCCCCATAAGTTTCATGACCTCTACCCCATCGTGGATCACGGAAAATATTGACATTAGGAGACCAGAACGTCAATCCCTTATAAATATCTCTGTCACCGTTTACGGAATATGCATTATACTTTGCTCTGCCCTCTGTTGCCACGATACCGGCCATCTCTGCCACACTTTTCCGGTCAAAAGCTGCCGCCATTCCGATCGCCTGTGGAAAAACCGTTGCCTGCCCTGCTCTGGCAACACCGTGAAGTCCCTCATTCCACCAGTTATACGCCGGAATTCCCAATCTTTTTATTGCAGGTGCATCGTACCTTAACTGACTGGCTTTTTCCTCCAGAGTCATCCTGGCAACCAGCGCTTCTGCTTTCTTCTTTGCTTCTTCCCGATTCATCCCCAATTTCCTCCTCACCTTTTTTTATATCATCTATCATTTGGTCTCTGACTGTCAAGTAGATATTTCCTGCAATTTTTCCGGCCTCCGTTCAGAGCAGAAAAAAAATCTGCTTTACCCTTTCTTTGGGATAAAGCAGATTTTTATTACACTTTGTGATCTGTGTTCCGATTTCAGCCGGGAACTTATCTGATCGCATCCTTCATCTCTTTCACATAAGCCTTCACCTTCGGCACGCAGTCTTTGCCGTAGGCACCACAAAGCTTCACGATCGCAGATCCTACAATGGCACCGTCTGACTGATCTGCCATTTTTTTTGCCTGCTCCGGAGTTGAGATTCCGAAGCCTACGGCACATGGGATGTCTTTCTGGGCTTTTACCAGCTTTACCATAGCTCCGATATCTGTGGTAATGCTGGTACGCATTCCTGTTACACCAAGGGAAGATACGCAGTAAACAAAGCCTTCCGCCTCTTTTGCGATCATGGCGATCCGCTCATGGGAGGTCGGTGCGATCAGGGAGATCAGGTCAAGGCCGTACTGTTTGCACACAACATCAAACTCTTCTTTTTCCTCAAACGGAACATCCGGAAGGATCAGTCCATCCATTCCAACTTCCGCTGCTTTCTTGATAAAACGCTCTGTTCCGTAAGAAAATACTACGTTTGCATAGGTCATGAATACCATTGGGATTTTTGTATTTTTACGGATTTTTTCTACCATTGCAAAAACTTTATCTGTAGTCACGCCACCTGCAAGTGCCCGGACATTAGCTTCCTGGATCACAGGTCCCTCTGCGGTAGGATCTGAGAACGGGATCCCAAGCTCGATCAGATCTGCTCCTGCTTCTTCCATTGCATAAACCAGCTGCTCTGTTACCTCCAGAGACGGATCTCCGCAGGTTAAAAAAGGAATAAATGCTTTTCCGTTTGCAAATGCTTCTGTAATTCTCTTATTCATGAATATCCTCCCCTCTGTAGCGGGCAATTGCCGCACAGTCCTTATCTCCACGTCCTGAAATGGTAACTACCATGATCTTGTCCTTTCCAAGTGTCGGTGCGATCTTTTTCGCATAGGCCACTGCGTGGGCACTTTCGATCGCAGGAATGATTCCTTCTGTTCTGGAAAGATATTCAAAAGCATCTACTGCTTCGTCATCTGTAACAGGAACGTACTCTGCTCTTCCGATATCATAAAGGTGTGCATGCTCCGGACCTACACCCGGATAATCAAGACCTGCGGAGATGGAGTATACCGGTGCGATCTGTCCGTATTCATCCTGGCAGAAGTAGGATTTCATACCATGGAAGATTCCGAGACGACCGGTTGCGATGGTTGCCGCAGTCTCCGCAGTATTCACGCCACGTCCTGCTGCCTCACAGCCGATAAGACGAACGTCTTTGTCCTCAATGAAATTGTAGAAGGTTCCGATAGCATTGGAGCCGCCGCCCACACAGGCCAGGACAACATCCGGAAGTCTGCCCTCTTTTTCCAGCATCTGTTCTTTGATCTCCTTGGAGATCACTGCCTGGAAATCACGTACGATAGTTGGGAACGGGTGCGGTCCCATAACAGATCCCAGTACATAATGGGTATCTGCAATACGGTTTGTCCATTCACGCATGGTCTCGGAAACGGCATCCTTTAAGGTTGCGGTTCCGCTTGTGACTGCATGGACTTTTGCTCCGAGAAGACGCATTTTGTAAACATTCAGTGCCTGACGTTCCGTGTCTTCTTTTCCCATGAATACCTCACATTCCATTCCCATCAGTGCTGCTGCGGTTGCAGTTGCAACACCGTGCTGGCCGGCTCCTGTCTCTGCGATGACACGCGTCTTGCCCATTTTTTTTGCAAGAAGTACCTGGCCCAGAACGTTATTGATCTTGTGGGCTCCTGTGTGGTTTAAGTCTTCTCTTTTCAGATAGATCTTGGCTCCGCCAAGGTCCTCGGTCATGTGTGCCGCATAGTAAAGACGGGAAGGTCTTCCTGCGTATTCATTGAGAAGCTCTGTAAGCTCGCGGTTGAATTCCGGGTCGTTTTTGTAATGATTATATGCTTTCTCAAGCTCCAGAACGGCGTTCATCAGTGTTTCCGGGATGTACTGTCCGCCATGGATGCCGAATCTTCCTTTTGACATGTTAAAAATCCTCCTTTATGTTCCTCACGGTCTGTACCGCTTTTACTATTTTATCCGGGTCTTTGTAACCGTCGGTTTCTACGCTGCTGCTTAAATCTGCTGCCCAGGGATGCAGCATTTTTATGGCTGTTTCCAGATTGTCACATCCCAGGCCTCCGGCCAGAAACCAGGGACGCTTTATAGCCGGTACCAGATTCCAGTCAAAGGTCTCTCCGGTGCCCCCGGATCCCTGATCCAGAAGAATGTAATCTGCTTCCGAACGGATCGCACTCTTTACATCTTCTTCTGTTTTTATGGAAAAAGCTTTTATCAGAAGCTGGTCCGTCATAGTCTTAAGCTGTCTGATATACGCTTCGTCTTCCTGTCCGTGAAGCTGTGCCAGGGCAATGGTTCCTTCATTTAAAAGCCGTGCGGGAAGTTCCACCGGCGCATTGACGAATACGCCTGCCGGCAAAATGCTTTCATCCAGTTTTTCTCTGAGCTGCCGCAGCTGATCTACTGTGACGTTTCTCCGGCTTTTCGGGAATTCTACAATGAATCCTGCAAAGTCCGGTTTCGCTTCGTTAACTGCCTGGATATCTTCCGGGCGGGTCAAGCCGCAGATCTTGATCCTGGTTCTTTTCTTCAATGCTTCTTTCATCTCAGTACTCCGCCATTTAACTCTTCCAGCGCTGCTTTTTTATCCAGGCTTCGCATCAGTGTCTCGCCGATCAGGACCGCGCCTACCCGGTTTCTTTCCAGAATAGCGATGTCTCCGGCGTTTTTGATTCCACTTTCCGAAACAAATACCACATTGTCCGGTGCCAGGTTTCGAAGACGGATGCTGTTATTCATATCAACTTTAAAGGTTTTCAGATCCCGGTTATTTACACCGACGATCTTCGCTCCTGCTTTCAGTGCCCTTGCCACTTCTTCCTCGTCGTGAGCTTCCACCAGTGCATCCATTCCCAGATCTTCTGCCAGCTCCCGGTATTCCCGAAGTTCCTGAGCATCCAGGATGGCACAGATCAGAAGCACTGCCGATGCGCCGAATGCTTTTGCCTGAAAGATCATATACTTATCCACCGTAAAGTCTTTCCGGAGAACCGGGATATCCACCATTTCCGTGATCTCACGAAGATACGTGTCACTTCCCATGAAATAAAAAGGTTCCGTAAGGCAGGAGATCGCAGATGCACCTGCTGCCTCGTATTCTTTCGCAATTTCCAGATATGGAAAATCTGCTGCGATCAGTCCCTTGGAAGGGGAAGCTTTTTTTACTTCGCAGATGTAGGACATGCCCGTTTTTTTCAGAGCTTCCAGAAAAGAAGGCTGCTGCGGCGCTTTTTCTGCCAGGGCTTTCAGCTGTTCCAGAGGAAGCTGAAGTTTTTCTCTCCGGATACGTTCTCTTGTTTTTTCTGCGATTTCTTCCAGAATGTTTTTTTCACTCATTCTTTGTTTGTCTCCTCGATAAATTCCTCAAGCTTCGCTGCTGCAGCACCACTGTCAATCAGATTTTCTGCCATCTTCACGCCGGCTTCCAGGCTCTCTGCTTTTCCTGCAATATAAAGTGCGGCACCTGCGTTCATGCATACAGCCTGACGCTTCGCTCCTTTTTCGGTTCCTTTTACAATAGCTTTTGTAATCTCTGCGTTTTCTTCCGGTGTGCCGCCTGCCAGTTCCTCTTTGCTGCAGCGTGTATAGCCGAACTGCTCCGGTGTGATCTCGTAGGACTGGAACCATCCGTCCCTGATCTCGCATACGAAAGTCGGCGCGCTCATGGAAATCTCATCCAGGCTGTCCTGTCCGAAAACGACCATTCCACGGTTCACGCCAAGTTTCATCATAACCTGGGCCAGCGGCTCTACCAGAGACTGGTCAAATACTCCCATCAGCTCCATGTTTGCGCCTGCCGGGTTGCTTAATGGTCCCAGGATATTAAATACGGTACGGATTCCAAGCTCTTTCCGGATCGGTGCCACATATTTCATGGCAATGTGATAATTCTGTGCGAACAGGAAACAGATGTTGATCTTTTTCAGGATATCAGCACTTTTTTCCGGTGGGATGGTGATCTTTACGCCAAGTGCTTCCAGAACATCTGCTGCTCCGCTTTTGGAGGATGCTGCGCGGTTTCCGTGTTTTGCCACCGGAACGCCGCCGGCTGCGATCACAAGGGAAGAAGTTGTGGAAATGTTGAAGGAATTTGATCCGTCACCGCCGGTTCCAACGATTTCCAGAACATCCATATCGTGGAGAAGTTTGATGCAGTGTGCACGCATGCCTGCTGCAGATGCTGTGATCTCATCAATGGTTTCGCCTTTCAGTGAAAGCGCGGTAAGGTAGGATGCCATCTGTACCGGTGTTGCCGCTCCGTCCATGATCTCATTCATTACGGCTTCTGCTTCGTCATATGTAAGGTCTTCTTTTTTTGAAAGTTTGATGATTGCTTCTTTGATCATTGTGGTTTCCTCCTTATTTCGCTCTTACAACCTTCATAAAATTCTCGATCATCGTTTTTCCATCTGGTGTCATAACCGATTCTGGATGGAACTGTAATCCAAAGATTGGATATTTTTTATGTTCCAGTGCCATCACCTCGCCGTCCCCGGACTCCGCGGTGACAATCAATTCTTCCGGTAATGTATCCCGGATTGCTGCCAGTGAGTGATATCTTGCCGCCAGAAAAGTTTCCGGCAGTCCCTCAAACATCTGACTCTCACCAACTTTATGAATTTCCTTCTGCTTGCCATGCATCAGCTCTTTTGCATAGGAGACGGTTCCTCCGAAGGCTTCACAGATGGACTGATGTCCAAGGCAGATACCCAGAATCGGCAGTTTGTCCTTGAAATATTTTATAGATTCAATGCAGATCCCTGCATCTTCCGGACGTCCCGGGCCCGGAGAAAGTATCAGGGCTTCCGGCTTCATATCCTCAAGTTCTTCGATGGTCACTTCATCATTTCGCACAACCTTGATATCCGGTTCCACGGAACCGATCAGCTGGTAAACGTTATAGGAAAAGCTATCATAATTATCGATCAGTACTATCATTCCAGTCCCTCCTGTGCAGTTTCGATTGCCTGTACAACGGCTCTTGCCTTGTTGCAGCATTCCTGGAATTCATTTTCCGGAACACTGTCTGCCACGATCCCGGCTCCGGACCGGATGCAGATCTCACCGTTCTTTTTATAAACCAGGCGGATGGCAATGCAGGTGTCCAGGTTTCCGGCGAAATCCAGATATCCGATGGCGCCGCCGTAAATCCCCCGTTTGCTCTGTTCCAACTCCTGGATGATCTGGCAGGCACGGAACTTCGGTGCTCCGGAAAGGGTTCCTGCCGGGAGGATGGCATCTACTGCATCCACCGCGTCTTTGTCATCCCGGATCTGTCCGGTAACTGTGGAACCGATATGCATAACATGGGAAAAACGCTCGATGCACATATATTTTTCTACTTTTACAGTTCCGATCTTGCTGATCTTTCCGATATCATTTCTTCCAAGATCTACAAGCATGTTGTGCTCGGCACGTTCTTTTTCATCGGAGAGAAGGCCTTTTTCCAGTGCCTGGTCTTCTTCTTTTGTCTTGCCCCTTGGTCTGGTTCCTGCTAACGGGAAGGTGCTTAATTCCGTTCCGGTAAGCTTGGCCAGTGTTTCCGGGGATGCTCCTGCGATCTCAATATCATCGCTGGAAAAATAAAACATATACGGAGAAGGATTGGTAGCCCGGAGAACGCGGTAAGTATCAAACAGGCTTCCTTCAGCTTTTGCCCGCATCGGGTTGGAAAGGACTACCTGGAAGATATCTCCCTCACGGATGTAATGTCTTGCGGTTTCTACCATCTCACAGTATTTTTCTTTTGGGAACTGTGGTTCAATGGAAGATTTCAGTTTCAGGGACGGGAACTCATCCTGTTTTCCGTTTCGGATCAAATCTGCCATTTCTTTTAACTTCTCTTCGGCTTTCCGGTAGGAATTTTCCAGATCATCCGTCATCACGCCGGTGATCAGAAGTACCTTCTGTCTGTAATGATCAAAAGCGATTACCTGGTCAAAAAGCATCAGGTCCATATCCCTGAAATCCTGTACAGTCTCATCGGTAAGTTTCAGCTTCGGCTCGCTGTACTTGATGTAATCGTAGGAAAAATATCCTACCAGACCACCGGTGAATGTAGGCATATTTTCCAGCACCGGACTTTTGTATTCTTTCAGAATCTGGCGGATGGCATCTCCAGGATGCTTTACCTGCTGTACAGTTTTTTCTTCGGTTCCGTCCTCGTGGATCTTTCGGATCTGAAGATTTCCGTCTGTACAGGTGATTTCCATAGATGGCTCATATCCCAGGAAGGAATAGCGTCCCCATACTTCTGTCTGGCTTGCACTTTCCAGAAGATAACAGTGTCTGCTGGCTGTGCGTAAGGTTCTCATGACTTCTACAGGTGTGTAGCGGTCGGAATACAGCTCGTGGCATACGGGGATGCGCCGGTATTCGCCTGACTGTGCAATATTCTTAAGTTTTTCTAATGTTGGATACATATACAGGCCCTCCTGAGTTCTTTTCATTCCTTTACCGGAGGAAACGGAACGATATGAAAAAGAAAACGCCCGTCTCCGGCAGAATCTGGTTCTGCCAGGGACGAGCGTCAAATTCCAAATCACCCGCGGTGCCACCCTGATTCACGGTTCGATCCGTGCACTTAGCGGAATACCTACATATTCCCGGCAACTGACGTATGCCTTCACGTCACAGAATACTCGGTATCCATAACACCTTTCCCTGTGCCCTCTGCGGTCCATTTGGTAAACTGCTTCTCGGCCCGGCTCTCACCCTCCCGGACTCTCTGTGCGCGCATGAGTACCTTTATCTCCGCTTCAACGGTTTAGTGGTTTACTCGATTAAATTTTTTATATAAAATAGCACAGGATTTTTAATATGTCAATACAAAAGTTGAAAAAAATGTCATTTTATTCTATAATTGTGATAGTGT